>NZ_JACBYC010000105.1 GCF_013415425.1 Gemella sp. GH3
ACATAGGAGTTGTTCACAACATGAAACATCAACATAAGAAAAACACACTCATTTTAAATAATTTCTTTTCAATTAGAAAGCTTAAATTTGGAGTAGCTTCAATCACATTAGGTTCAGCACTTATTATTGGTGCACACCATGAAGCTCAAGCCGCTGAAAGCAATAATAGTCAAGGTACTCAAAACTCTACAACTATTGACCAAACTAACAAAAATACGAATCAATCAGCGCAACAAGCGCAGTCCAAACCAGCCGATACGGTTGCTACTCAAAATTCAAATACTCAAAATAACCAAGCTACTACGCAAAATGCGCCAACTACTAATACAAACAATAGTAATTCAAAGTCGAATGAACTTTCTCAAACTTTAAATTTCCAAGTTCAAAAAGATAAAACAAACGACGTTTCTCACATGGATCAATATGTGC
>NZ_JACBYC010000130.1 GCF_013415425.1 Gemella sp. GH3
TAAGGTCTCAACCAGAAATGGTTAGGTATCGTATTCGCAACATTAATCACCATCACATTTGCATTTGTATTTAATACTGTTCAATCTAATACAATTGCAGAGTCATTAAACACACAATATCATGTTAGCCCAGTTATCACTGGTATTATATTAGCTGTAATTACTGCAATTATTATTTTTGGTGGCGTAAGAAGCATCGCAACATTATCCTCACTTATAGTACCTATTATGGCAATCATTTACATAGGAATGGTTTTAGTTATCTTGTTATTAAATATAGATCAAATAGTTCCAATGATTGGTACTATCATTAAAAGTGCTTTCGGTTTACAACAAGTGACTGGTGGTGCTGTTGGTGCAGCGATACTTCAAGGTATTAAACGTGGACTATTCTCAAATGAAGCAGGAATGGGTTCAGCACCTAATGC
>NZ_JACBYC010000118.1 GCF_013415425.1 Gemella sp. GH3
GAGTTTTTTATATTCATGGTATAGGTTTCTTAAAGTTTCAGAGCGATGTAAGGAATATTCTTAAAAACATTTGAGCTATATGAAGACCTTATGTACCCTATGAAATTTTCACTTCAACTTGATAAGAAATAAGCCTTATACTTTTACATTGTTAGCAATATAATTCTAATTTACGTCAAATTTATGACTTAATACAATATTCAGAATACTTTTACACATTTTTCGAGTTGAAAAGCTTGAGATAAAAAATATTTTTTATCATACTATAAATGAAAGTTAAGTTAAGGAGTGGAAAGTATGAATAAAGAACAATTAGAAAAAATGACTAATGGCAAAGGATTTATCGCAGCATTAGACCAAAGTGGCGGTAGTACTCCTAAAGCGCTTAAAGAATATGGCATTAATGAAGACCAATATAGCAATGAAGA
>NZ_JACBYC010000044.1 GCF_013415425.1 Gemella sp. GH3
GTACCTATTTACGAAATCATAACTAAAACTTTCAAGACTATTACAGTAAAATGTGATGAAACTTTCAGTGAATTCGAAATCTATAAATTGCTCTCTCTACTAGAAAATGACGTAGACACAATGAAAATGAGTTACTAAACCGTGTCGATGTTATTTTCACATCCAAACAAGACAGTGCACAAAATCCAATTGAGAATTTGAGAATTAGAATTTATGTTCTAATTATTCCCTAACATAATGTGTTTTTTAAAGTTTTCTGTCCCCTAAACTATTAACTTTAAAAGCCATTCAATCATCCCTAAAAATACTCACCTTAAAATGTATAAAACGCTAATGTTAGCCAAAATTGTCCCCTTTTGTAGCTCGGAGAGAACCTTTGAGCGTTGCTAACATTAGCGTTTATTTTTTCTAATTAAAAGAACGTCTA
>NZ_JACBYC010000107.1 GCF_013415425.1 Gemella sp. GH3
GCAAGCACATCGGCAAGCGAATCAGCATCAATGAGTGCATCAGTAAGTGCAAGTACATCAGCGAGTGAATCAGCATCAACAAGTGCATCAGTAAGTGCAAGCACATCAGCAAGTGAGTCGGCATCAACGAGTGCATCAGAATCTGCAAGTACGTCGGCAAGTGAGTCAGCATCAACGAGTGCATCAGAATCTGCAAGTACGTCGGCAAGTGAGTCGGCATCAATGAGTGCGTCAGAATCTGCAAGTACATCAGCAAGTGAATCAGCATCAACGAGTGCATCAGTAAGTGCCAGCACATCAGCAAGTGAATCAGCATCAACGAGTGCATCAGTAAGTGCAAGTACGTCGGCAAGTGAATCAGCATCAACGAGTACATCGATTAGTGCAAGCACATCAGCAAGCGAGTCAGCATCAATGAGTGTGTCAG
>NZ_JACBYC010000228.1 GCF_013415425.1 Gemella sp. GH3
CTCATAAATGATTGATATATTGTTATACTCAAAATTATCCATTTTGAACTCAATCACTTCATCATTTAATTTATGATAACATAATACTAAATATAAAAAGCTTTTTGAAGTAATAAAGAATAGGGTAGGGTGTTTATTCGAATGATTAAATGTGTTTGTTTAGTTGAAGAGAAAGAAAATCAAATTTTACTCGTTCAAGTTCGTAATAGAGATAAATATTATTTCCCGGGTGGTAAAATCGATGAAGGTGAAAGCTATGTTGAGGCGTTACAACGAGAACTTAAAGAAGAGTTACGCCTCGATTTGGTTGAAACTGATTTAGAATTTATAGGCACCGTTGTTGGAAAGGCATATCCTCAACCAGATACGCTTACTGAATTAAACGGATTTAAAACGACAAAAGCTATTGATTGGTCCAGTATAACT
>NZ_JACBYC010000233.1 GCF_013415425.1 Gemella sp. GH3
TCGTATCTCCGTCACTTGAGCGATATGTTTGTAGTTGAATTTGCGCATTCTTTTTCTTTTTAGTATTTTTACGCTGTTTCATGAAACCTTGATCAGCTAATTCGTCACGAATATCATCTATATCGTCAACAGTAATATGTTCTAATTGTTGTTCAATATTTGAAAAGTAATCAATGTTTTCTTTCGTTAATTGAATTTGATGATCTAATTCATGTTCTCGTGTTTTTAGACGATTATACTGCTTATAGTTGTATTGAGCATTTACTGAAGGTGATTTGGTTGGATTGAGCGGAATGGTTACCTCTTCGCCAGTATAATAATTTAGTGCTGTTACCGATTCATCACCTTGTTTAATTCTGTAAATGTTTGCAGTGATTAATTCACCATAAAGTTGTTGAGTTTCTTTATCCTTAGCACTCTCATAT
>NZ_JACBYC010000134.1 GCF_013415425.1 Gemella sp. GH3
GTTTAAATATTTCTTTAAAATTATCTAGCGAAAACTTACGAGGAAAGAATGTGATACCACCTTTTTGCGCATCGACACCGGAATTAAATGCTAAGGCAAAGATATTGATTAGTGGCAATATAATAGTAATAACTAAACCTATTATGATAATTAATGAAATGATGCGAATGACAATAGCACTTTTATCTTGGGATATTTTCATTGTCTAATACACCTCTTAGTAAATAATTTGCGTTCCTTTTTTATCTCTTTGATTTTCTACATAACGTTCAAACTGATTTAAACCAGCTTCGTTCAAGCGTTGTTTCGCACTATCGATTATTTGCTTGGCTTCTTTGTCAGTTCTTGAATAATAAGCGCGTTTAATTGCGTCGCTATAATCATCAAGTGCTACCTCTAAATCTTCACCATACTCATATTTAGAT
>NZ_JACBYC010000022.1 GCF_013415425.1 Gemella sp. GH3
ACGAAGCACCATGTTATATCGCTTGGAGTGGTAAAAACCGTTCTCCATTAGTACGTGTACCTTCTTCAAGAGGATTGTCAACTCGTATTGAAGTACGTTCAGTTGACCCTGCAGCTAACCCTTACATGGCTTTAGCAGCAATCCTTGAAGCAGGATTAGACGGAATTAAGAATAAACTAGAAGTACCAGAACCAGTAAATCAAAATATCTACGAAATGAATCGTGAAGAACGAGAAGCAGTTGGCATCCAAGACTTACCATCAACATTGTATACTGCGTTAAAATCAATGCGTGAAAATCCTTCAATCAAAAAAGCTTTAGGAAATCACATTTACAATCAATTTATTAACTCTAAATCAATTGAATGGGATTATTACCGTACTCAAGTTTCTGAATGGGAACGCGAGCAGTACATGAAACAATAC
>NZ_JACBYC010000169.1 GCF_013415425.1 Gemella sp. GH3
ATATACTTCTCAATTCATAATAATCAACAATAGTTCTCACCTTATATTCATAACATGACATGTAAAATCGAGAAGAAATAGCTATATGAGTTTATAATAATGCGGTCAGTCTACCCGGCCGTGTTAAACTCTGCTATTTCTTCTTAATTTTTTATTTAATTTTCAATAATTTGAATTAAATTACCACAAGTATCATCAAAGATAGCAATTCTGACGCTACCCATCGTGGTAGGTGTAACTTTAAAGTTAACATTTGATTCTAATAACGTTTCATATGTTTGTTTTACATCTTTAACACCAAACATTGTAATTGGAATCCCAGCTTCATATAGGCGCTCTTGATAGTCTTTAGAAATGGGATTGCCGTTTGGTTCTAGAATTAATTCTGTACCATCTTGATGTGTTGGAGAGACAAGTGTTAACC
>NZ_JACBYC010000075.1 GCF_013415425.1 Gemella sp. GH3
AATAAAAATAATGATAAACTTTTAATTATTTTATTCATAAGATTTTAACCTTCCTTATTTAATTAATTATTAACACTTTAATTATACCATTATATAAAATTAAAAACAATATTAAATATTAACCAAAAATAAGTATTAAATGTATTTCAAATAGTTTTAATTTGAATTATTTAATTTTTTAAAGTTTTTAAATAGTTATATTTATAAAATATAGATGTTATTCAATTATAATTGAAGAAATCATTTATAATATTAATGAAATTGTATATTTCATTAATTATCAAAAATAAAAGTCAAAAAAAGTCAAAAAAATTTTCGAAAATGTGTTGACTTTTTTTGACCTAAGTGATAATATATTAAATATAAATTAGCACTCTATTAATTAAAGTGCTAATTTATAAAAGTAAGAAGGTGATTATATGCTATTAGAAAGGCAAATACTTATCCTTAAAACTATAGTTGAAAATTTTATTAATACTAATCAACCGGTGGGATCTAAGTTCATATCTCAAAATATTAATTTTAGTTCGTCAACAATTAGAAATGATATGAGTAAATTAGAAAAAGAAGGACTTATTATGAAGACACATACTTCTTCGGGAAGAGTTCCTTCAGAAAAAGGATATCGTTACTATATAGATTGTATAAAATCGGACTACAAATTAACGAAGGATGATAATAAAAAATTACAAAGTATATCTAATGAAAGTTATAATTCAGAAGGTAAATTTTTGGAAAAAAATGCAATAGTTTTATCTGATTTAACTGACTGTACTGCAGTAATATTAGCTCCAACTAAAGTTGATAATAGAATAAACAAAATAGAAGTAATTTTATTAAGTAGTAGAAGTATTTTGGTAATATTAATAACTACGACTGGAGAAGTATATCAGCAAAATTACAAACTTGATTCTGATTTTTCAGAAGAGGATGTTATAGAAGTTAATAAAATCTTAAAAACTTATTTTTATGATGTTGATATGGCTACGGCACACATACTGATTCACGGAGAATTAGAAAAATATCTAAAAGACAAAGTAAATAATTATGATGTTATTGTAGTTGTGTTAAATAGGTTGCTCCAGAATAAAATTAAGAAAACTATAGCATTGGGTGGAAAGTATAATTTGCTAAAGCAAACAGACATAAATGATTTAGATAAATTAAAAGAAATAGTTACCCTTTTAGAAGATGAAAATATAATTAATTTAATTGATGAAAATTCTAGTGATGATGAAACTTCTATAAAGATAGGTAATGAACTTTCGTTTGGTAGTATAAAAGAACTTTCATTAGTATCTAGTAAATATAGCACAGATAAAGGTGAAGGAGTAATTGCTGTATTTGGACCTAAAAGAATGAATTACAAAAAAGTTATGGCATTAATAACTTGTGTAAAAGATAATTTAAACAACAATTTAAAATAGCAGGAGGTAAATATGGCTACTGAGAATAACAATCAAGAAGAATTATTAAATCAAGATGATAATATAGAAGAAGTTGCAGAAACTACCGAAGAAGTAGTAGAAGAACAAACTATAGAGCAAATTTTAGAAGCAAAAGTTTTGAAGCTAGAAGAAGATTTAAAAGAATCGGAAGATAAATATCTTAGACTTTATGCGGAATTTGAAAACTTTAAGAAGAGAAAAAATCAAGAAATAGAAAGTAATAACAAATACAAAAGTCAAAGTATAATATCAAGCATCTTACCTAGCTTGGATAATTTAGAAAGAGCTTTAGATTCAACAGAAGAAAATGGAGCTAATGCATCTCTATTAAAAGGCGTAACAATGGTTTATGAAGGTATTCAAAATGCTTTGAAAAATGAAGGAGTAGAAGTAATTACACCTACGGGGGATAACTTTGATCCAAATTATCATCAAGCAGTTATGCAAGATTATGTAGAAGATAAAGAAAGTGGAATAGTTTTGGAAACATTCCAAAAAGGATATAAATTAAAAGATAGAATAATTAGACCAGCAATGGTTAAAGTTAATAATTAAAAATAGTTTAAATAATATAATTAAACGATGGAGGAAAAAAATAATGTCAAAAATTATAGGAATAGATTTAGGAACAACAAATTCATGTGTAGCAGTTTTAGAAGGTGGAGAAGCTAAAGTAATACCTAACCCAGAAGGTAATAGAACTACTCCTTCAGTAGTAGCGTTCAAAGGAGATGAAATCCAAGTTGGAGAAGTAGCTAAACGTCAAGCAATTACAAATCCAAATACTGTAATATCAATAAAACGTCATATGGGAACAGACTATAAAGAGGCTGTTAATGGAAAAGAATATTCTCCACAAGAAATTTCAGCTATGATTTTACAAAATTTGAAAGCTACAGCAGAAAGTTATCTTGGAGAAAAAGTAACAAAAGCAGTAATTACAGTCCCAGCTTATTTTAACGATGCTCAACGTCAAGCTACAAAAGATGCAGGGAAAATAGCTGGATTAGAAGTAGAAAGAATTATAAACGAGCCTACAGCAGCAGCGTTGGCGTACGGTTTAGAAAAAACAGATGTAGATCAAAAGGTTTTAGTATTCGACTTAGGTGGAGGAACTTTTGACGTTTCTATCTTAGAATTAGGAGACGGAGTATTTGAAGTTCTATCTACTTCTGGAGATAATTTACTAGGAGGAGATGATTTTGACCAAGCTATTATCGACTACTTAGTATCAGAATTTAAGAAAGAACAAGGTATAGATTTATCTCAAGATAAAATGGCTATGCAACGATTAAAAGATGCAGCAGAAAAAGCTAAAAAAGATTTATCAGGAGTAACTTCTACACAAATATCATTGCCATTTATCTCAGCAGGAGCTAATGGACCAGTTCACTTAGAAAATACATTAACTCGTGCTAAATTTGACGAATTAACACATAGTTTAGTAGAAAGAACATTAATACCTACTCGTCAAGCACTAAAAGATGCAGAGTTATCAGCTAACGATATTGATCAAGTAATCCTAGTAGGAGGATCAACTCGTATACCTGCTGTCCAAGAAGCTATCAAAAAAGAAATGGGTAAAGAGCCCCACAAAGGAGTTAACCCTGACGAAGTAGTAGCTATGGGAGCTGCAATTCAAGGTGGAGTAATTTCAGGTGATGTAAAAGATGTTGTATTATTAGATGTTACACCTTTATCACTAGGTATTGAAACTATGGGATCAGTGATGACTGTATTAATTCCAAGAAATACAACTATCCCTACTTCAAAATCACAAGTGTTCTCAACAGCTGTTGATAATCAACCTGCAGTAGATATTCACGTTCTACAAGGAGAAAGACCTATGGCTAATGACAATAAGACACTAGGACGTTTCCAATTAACAGATATACCACCAGCAAAACGTGGAGAGCCACAAATAGAAGTAACATTCGATATAGATAAAAATGGTATAGTAAATGTTACAGCAAAAGATTTAGGAACACAAAAAGAACAAAAAATTACTATAGAATCAAGTAGTTCATTAACAGAAGAAGATATTGATAGAATGGTAAAAGAAGCAGAAGCTAATGCAGAAGCAGATGCAAAACGTAAAGAAGAAGTAGATATTAGAAATGAAGCTGATCAATTATCATTCCAAGCAGATAAAGCAGTAGAAGACGCAAAAGATAAAGTTGATCAAAGCTTACTAGATGCTATAAAAGAAAAAAATGATAAATTAAAAGAAGCTATCAAAAATAATGTTTTAGAAGATATAAAATCAGCTAAAGAAGAATTAGAAAAAGCAGTTCAAGAAATGACTATGAAACTTTATGAGCAAGCTAGTGCAGCTCAAGGGGCTCAAGGAACTCAACAAAATACAGAACAATCATCAACTGATGATGATACAATTGATGCAGATTTCACAGAGAAAAAATAATTTTAAATAAATATTTTCTATAAAGATAAAATCCACTAAATTCTAAATACTTTAAAGAGTTTAGAATTAGTGGGTTTTATGAATATAAATTTAATTTGAGGTGAAATAATGGCAAAAAGAGATTATTATGAGGTGTTAGGTCTTAGTAAAGGTGCTTCATCTCAAGAAATAAAAAAGGCATATAGAAAATTGTCTAAACAATATCATCCAGACATCAACAAAGAGCCAGATGCCAATGAAAAATTCAAAGAAATAACAGAAGCTTATGAAGTGTTAAGTGATGCTAATAAAAAAGCTCAATATGATCAGTTTGGTCATTCTGCCTTTGGACAAGGTGGCGGCTTCGGAGGAGGCTTTGGCGGTGGTTTTAGCGGAGCTGATTTCGATGATTTAGGAGATATTTTCTCTAGCTTCTTTGGAGGAGGATCACGTAGATCAAATCCTAATGCACCAAGACAAGGAGAAGATTTACTTCATAGAATAAATATAAGTTTTAATGATTCAGTTTTTGGAACTACGAAAACTATAAAAATTAGAAAAGATGTAGAATGTGATTACTGTAACGGTAGTGGAGCCAAAGATTCTTCTAGCGTAGAAACTTGTAAAACTTGTCACGGAAGTGGTGTAGAAACAGTAGTACAAAGTACTGTTTTCGGTCAAGTTCAATCACAAAGAACTTGTTCAACTTGTCAAGGAAGAGGGAAAATCATTAAAGATAAATGTTCTCACTGCTTTGGAAAAGGATACAATAATAAAGAAGTAGAATATGAAATAGATATACCAGCAGGAATTAAATCTGGTCAACGTGTACGATTGCAAGGTAAAGGAGGCAATGGTATCAACGGAGGACCGGCAGGAGATTTATTCGTAGAAGTTCTGGTTACAGAAGATAATTACTTCCATAGAGAAGGTGATGATATTTATACAGAGTTAGAATTATCTCCTGCTCAAGCAGCCTTAGGAGCCAAAATAGATGTAAAAACACTAACGGGAGAAATTGAACTAAATGTTCCTGCGGGTACACAGCACGGAAGAAGATTCAAACTTTCAGGTAAAGGTGTTAAGAGTGTAATGGGTTATGGTCAAGGTAATCATTATATAGTAGCGTCTATAAAAATACCTAAAGATTTGTCACGTGAAGAAAGAGAGTTATACGAAAAACTAGCTAAATTGCGTAACGAAAAATATACAGAAGAAACAGGTTTTTTCGAAAAAGCTAAACGCAAGGCAAAAGATTTATTAGATGATTTGTAAAAATTAATATGTTAATTTGAGAGAAATAAGGTTTTTATTTCTCTCATTTTTGTTATTAGAGCATAAATTTTTAGTAGAAATAATTATCGTGGTATAATCAATAAGTTCGTATATATGGAGTATACAATAGAATAGAGGGAAAAGAATGAAAAAAATAATATGGAGAACAGTATTAGTAGTATTATTAGGAATATTAATATTCGGATATGTGAAGATAAATTTAAAATCAAATGCAGTATATTATGCGAAAAATATGCTAAGAGGAGAAGGACAAGAACCGGAATTAATAATGTTAATAGACAATTTATGGTGGGTGGATAATCCAGATATAGAGGGAATACAGTATAAAATAGATGGAACACAATATGTTATATATGAAAATAATTCTTTTGGTAGTATATCTTCATATGAAGAAGATAGGATGGATTATATGTATTCAAATGAAGAGGGTATTTCATATAGTTTTAATAGACGTTTCGAATTAGTACATGTTATGAATTTTAGAGAGTGGAAGAGAATAGATATTAATTCTGTAGACAAAAATAAAATAGTTTCGGAGATAAAATCACTAGTACAACCTGTAATCGATAAACAATCCGAGCCACTAATAAATCTCCAATGGATATTTAATTTAGTATATCAAGATGAATTTAAATAAAAGTATACAAATCTATGTAAGTAAAAATACTTACATAGATTTTATTTTATAAATGCAGAAGTTTTCTATAATAATAAATATTATGATATAATCAGTTAGTTCGAAAGGAGGAAAAATGAGAAAAATAAAAATTATATTAAGTTTAATGATGATGTTTTTATTATCAGGAAATATTGTTTTGGCAGAAACAATCTCAAGTAATGTAGTAGATAATAAAACATCAAATTCGAACAAAAACTATCAGAATGAAAGTGTAACTATTGGTAATGATTCATTAATACTTGGGACACCTTCAAAATCTAGTAATACAAGCATATCTAATATTCCACAAATTACCCACTATGTTGTTAATGGAGAAGTGGATAATACAAAAACGGGAATTGACTTTTATAATAATATTTCTATTTCATTAATAGGAGATAACTTAACAAATAGACATTTCTTGACTAAAGAAGGATTACACTGGTCAGATAGAACATATGTTGAGTTAATCCAAGGTCAAGAATTAGGAATTCTTAACGATGCTACTACGTTTGGTGTTCAAAATACACCTAGTATAGAAGTTAAAGCATATAGAAATAATAAAGGAGATTCTGGAAGAATTAATTTTGTAGGAAAAACTAAATCTAATGAAGACTTAGATTTAATTTGGACAGTAATTGATTCGGATAAAGAAGAATGGGCTAACAATTCTGGTTATTCTAATAATAATCGTATAAAAGGATTAGGTTTTGCGGGAGAACAATTTATTCCAGGAGCAACTGGAAATTCTATTGCCGTCTTATATAATAACGCAAGTAACTTAGGTATTAATTATAAGATAGTAAAACATGGTACAATGGAAGAAATGCCAGTAGTATTAAGCTTTATTTAAACAGATATTGACGCAGCTCAAGGGGTACAGACAGATTTAGCTAATATTACAGAAATTATTCCTAAAGAATCAAATTTAGTAAAGAAAGATAATATTATTTATGACGTTACTCCTGGGGTAGTTGGATTAAATGGCTCTGTAGACTTACCCAAAGGTGGCTATTTAGGTGCAGGATTTTTATCTAGTTTTGATTATATATTTTATTCGCCAGCACCTGAGAGAGTTAATGATTCATATTACTATCCTATAGCTGTAAGATATGATATATTCGGTAGTAGTTTACAAGCTAATCTATTTACAAGATTACAAAATCATATTACAGTTAGCTATGTAGACGAATCTGGAATAACTATAAAACCTAATGAAGAGTTTACAGGATTTCATGACGAAAAGTACTTGTTCCAATCGGTAGCTATACCAAAGTATAAATTAGTAGATATTAAGAAAGATGAATCAAATCTTAATTATCCCAAATTACAATTCGTATATAGACCAGTCTATACTGTTACTTTGAAATTCACTGATGAATCAGGAAACACTTTGGCAAAAGATAAAGTTTTTCTAGCAGAAAAAGGGTATTCCCTATTATATAATGCAGAAAATATAGCAGAATTTACTTTGCCAAATCAATTGAAGACAGTAGTCAATAAGGATATAGAGCATACATTTGTCTATAAGAAAATTGTAAAACCTATTGAGAAAAAAGAAGATTTAGTAGATAATAAAGTAAGTAAAGAAAATATTACTAAAGAACATACTAATACTACTAATAACAAAGTTATAGGTAATATAGAGCTACCAGTAAACTATAATAACTATATAGTACCAACTAAACCGATACAAGTTCCTAAAACTACAAATTTCAATAATATTAATAATAACTCTACAATTATACAAAATACTTATATACCCGCAGAGTTAAATCAAAAAACTGCATATGTAGAACAAAATAACGAAAAAGTAGACCCATTTCTAATAAATACTGGAATGACAAAAGACCAAAAAGAGATTTTCTTAAACTATATTAAAGAAGTAGCTAAAAAATCTAGAGAAAAACACGGTAATAATCAAGATAAGATAAATCATGATATTGCGAATGCTATTGCCTATAGTGTATATCACGATGATTTTTTACAAACAAAAACTAATGATTTTGGTGAAAGACCTGAGAATTTAGATGATTATGTGTATAAATTTTTTATAAAATTACACAAAGAAGATAATTATTTTATTGATTTTCCACATTTAGCAGCTCCACTAGCTACATCAGAGAAAAGCGTTTGGTGGAAAGAATCTATAAAATTTGTTGGTGGCTTATCTCCACTTAATTTATTAGGGGTAAGCCCTAAAGACGTCTTATTTCTAAATAATTCAATGACAGGTGATTTATTAACTAATATCGACGAAAAAGATGCTAGAACTAACAAGGATGCTTATATTTTGAAATATCATCCTGATTTTAAAGATTTATCGCTAGAAGAAAGAATTGAAAAATATTATAGTATAGAGAATCTTGAAGCAAAAAGAGAAAATTACTACAATGAAGCTTTAGAACTAAAAGGCATAGATTATTTACCAATTGATAACTATATTCTTATTAACTACGGAGCTGTAGTTAGTATAGCTGGACTAGGATTAATATCTTTAACAGCGTTAAGAAAGTTTAAAAAAGTCTTACAGGGTGTTATAGCTGGATCTAAAGAGATTGTTAAACATACAAAAGACTTTGTAAGTAATAAAATAACGAGTTTCACTAGTAAAGTAACAGCCGGAGTTATAACTGCGAAAAGAGTAGGTACGAGTTTACTAGACGGAGTTAAAAAGAGAGTAACAGCTACTTATAAAAATATAATAAAACCGGTAGTCAAAACAATTAATAAGAAAATTATACAACCTATAACAAAATATATAGTAAAACCTACATTAAAAATTGTAAATAAAGTAATAGTAAAACCGGTACAAAAAATAGCGAATGTTATTTATAATAAAGTAGTAAAACCGATTCATAATAGAATTATAAAACCAGCAGCAAAGGTGATAAGTAACTATGTAGTAAAATCTATTAATACTTTTGTACGACCTATTGTAAAAACTGTAACTACAAAAGTAGCAAAACCTGTAGGAAATTTTGTAGCCAAAAATATAGTCGCACCAGCAGGGAGATTAATAAAAAAATTATTCGGAAGAAACTAGAGGAAAAAGAATGAAAAAAATAATATGGCGAACAATACTAGTAGTATTATTAGGAATAGTAATATTCGGATATGTAAAAATAAATTTAAAATCAAATGCAGTATATTACGCGAAAAATATGCCAAGAGGAGAAGGACAAGAACCAGAATTAGTAATGTTAATAGATAACCTATGGTGGGTAAATAATCCATATATAGAAGGTTTAAAATATGATATTGATGGAACAAGGTATATTATATATAAAAATAAGTCATTTGGTAATATATATGCAGATGAAACAAATTATGTTTATTTAGACGAAAAAGATAATTTTTATAGGTTCAACAGAAGATTTGAATTATTGGCTTTTTTAGATTATAAAGATGAGAAAATAGATATTAACTCTGTAGATAAAAATAAAATAGTTTCAGAGATAAAATCACTAGTACAACCTGTAATTGATAAACAATCCGAACCATTAATAAATCTCCAGTGGATATTTAATTTAGTATATCAAGATGAGTTTAAATAAAAGTATACAAATCTATGTAAGTAAAAATACTTACATAGATTTTATTTTGTAAGTGTGTAAGTTTTAGTAGTAATAAATATTATGATATAATCAGTTAAGTTAAGATAAGGAAATTAGAGGGAAAAGAATGAAAAAAATAATATGGCGAACAATACTAGTAGTATTATTAGGAATAGTAATATTCGGATATGTAAAGATAAATTTAAAATCAAATGCAGTATATTATGCGAAAAATATGCCAAGAGGAGAAGGACAAGAACCAGAATTAGTAATGTTAATAGACAACTTATGGTGGGTAGATAATCCAGATATAGAAGGGATAAAATATAATTTGGATGGTAGTAGAACTGTAAAGACGCCTAATGGAAGTAGATATTTTACTAAATCATATGAAACAAAATATGTATATTCAGATGAAAAAGATATCTCATATACCTTTAATAGGCACTTTAAACTATTACATGCTACGAATATGAAAAAAGTGCAGAGACTAGATATTAATTCTATAGATAAAAATAAAATAGTTTCAGAAATAAAATCATTAGTACAACCTGTAATTGATAAACAATCCGAACCACTAATAAATCTCCAATGGATATTTAATTTAGTATATCAAGATGAGTTTAAATAAAAGTATACAAATCTATGTAAGTAAAAATACTTATATAGATTTTATTTATAAATGCACAAGTTTTCTATAGTAATAAAGATTATGATATAATCAACTAGTTGAAATAAGAAAACTAGAGGGAAAAGAATGAAAAAAATAATATGGAGAACAATACTAGTAGTATTATTAGGAATAGTAATATTCGTATATGTGAAGATAAATTTAAAATCAAATGCAGTGTATTATGCGAAAAATATGCCAAGAGTAGAAGGACAAGAACCAGAATTAGTAATGTTAATAGACAATTTATGGTGGGTAGATAATCCAGATATAGAAGGAATAAAATATAATTTGGATGGAGTTAGGACAGTTAAAATTCCTAATGGTAAGAGATATCTCAGTAATTCCTATGAAAAAGAATATATATATTCAGATGAAGAATATAACTTCTACAAATTTAATAGAAGATTTGAATTATTATTTATGTTGAACGATAAGGATGAAGAAGTAAATATTAACTCTGTAGATAAGAATAAAATAGTTTCAGAGATAAAATCATTAGTACAACCTGTAATTGATAAACAATCCGAGCCACTAATAAATCTTCAGTGGATATTTAATTTATTATATCAAGATGAATTTAAATAGAAATATATATAAAACATATCTAAGCAACTTTTCTTAGATATGTTTTTTTAGTATCTCAACTTTTAATAAACATTAATTAATATTAATTTACTTTTTCTTAGTTATTGAGCTTATAATTTTATTGTAGTATAATGAAAGATAGTAAATTTTTTGAAAGTAGATATATTTATGAGCATAGAAGAAATTATAAATAGGATAAAAATAAAGAAAGTTTATGGTGTGATTCCTAAAAATGTTGTGGGGATAACGTCTAACTCAAGAGAAGTATTAGAAGACTTTATCTTTGTAGCTAATGTTGGTTATACCGTTAATGGTCATGATTATATAGAAAAAGCTATAGAAAATGGAGCAGTATTGGTTATTGCTAGTGAGGATAGAGAGTATAATTATAATAAATGTGCAGTAGTAGTTGTTAAGGAAAAAGAAGTTAATAAGTTAGCTAGTATGTTAGCTTATGCTATAAATGATGTTAATAGTTTACCTAGTATAGTTGCAGTAACAGGAACTAATGGTAAAACAAGTATAACAACTTTAATTCACGATATGTTGAGGTTACTAAATACTACTAGTTCTTATTTGGGAACTAACGGATTTTGTAAAAATGATGACACTCCTAATTACCTGGGAAATACTACTCCAGACGTAGTTACTTTACACAATAAGCTTGGAGATTTACGAAAAGATAACATAAAACATTTTACTTTTGAAGCATCTTCTCATGCTATGGTTTTAGGAAGAATCTATAATATCCCTATAGATATAGCAGTATTTAGCAATTTAACTTATGAACATTTAGATTTTCATGGAGATATGAATACTTATGCTTATGATAAATCTTTACTTTTTTCTACTTTAGGAAATAATTTGTTAGATGCAAAATTTGGCGTTCTTAATAAAGATGATGAGTATTACGAAATAATGGCAAAAACTTTATATCAGCAAGAAATTACTTATTCTATTAAAGATAATTCAGCAGATTTTTTTGCAACAGATATTGAACATAAAAAAGTTAATAATAAATTAATGACTTATTTTGTGCTACATAGCCCAAAAGGAGAATTCGACTGTACTATCCCTTTTATAGGTGATTTTATGGTTAGTAATATTTTGGCAGCATTAATATCTGTATGGTTAAAAGGTTATAAAATATCTGATATAGTGAATTTACTTTCAAATTTATCTCCGTTATACGGACGTATGGAGATTTTGGGAGAAGATTTGCCAATAGATATAATTAGTGATTTTGCTCACACTCCTGATGGTTATGCAAAACTTCTAGAAGCGACTAGAGAAATGCGTAAAGGTAAAAGAACACTCCTGTTGACTGGAATGGGTGGAGGTAGAGATATATCAAAAGGACCTCTTATAGGAGAGATTATTTCTGAAGCGGATTATGTTATTATAACTACTGATAGTCCAAGAGATGAGGATGTTGAAGTGTTAATGGCTGCTATAGAAAAAGGTCTTACTCACAAAAGTTATGAGAAAGTATGGTTTAGAGGAGATGCAGTGAAAAGGATAGTAGAAATTTCTAAGCCGGGAGATTTTATAATACTAGCTTCGAAAGGAAGAGAAGATTATGAAATTTTACAACAAGGAAAAAAAGTTTGGCATTCTGATCCTATTGTCTGTTTAGAAGAAGCAAATAAAAAATATAAAGATTTGAAAGGAAATGACTAGTGAGCATACAAGAACAAGTAAAAAAACGTCGTACTTTTGCGATAATATCTCACCCCGATGCAGGGAAAACTACTTTAACTGAAAAACTTTTATTATTTGGTGGAGCTATAAGAGAAGCTGGAACAGTAAAAGGAAAGAAAACGGGTAAATTTGCGAAAAGTGACTGGATGGAAATAGAGAAGCAAAGAGGTATATCTGTAACATCGTCAGTAATGCAATTTGAATATGATAATAAAATCATTAATATTTTGGATACTCCAGGTCACGAAGATTTCTCAGAAGATACTTATAGAACGTTGATGGCTGTTGATAGTGCAGTAATGGTTATAGATGGAGCCAAAGGTATAGAAGCTCAAACATTAAAGCTATTTAAAGTATGTAAGATGAGAGGTATTCCGATTTTTACATTTATAAACAAACTGGATAGAGAAACTAAAGATCCTTTAGAATTACTAGAGGAAATAGAAGATAAATTAGAAATAGAAACTTATCCTATGAATCTTCCAGTAGGGATGGGACAAAATTTCTTTGGAATAATGGATAGAAAGAAACATTATATTGAGCCATTCAAAGAAAATGAAGATTTTATAGAATTAGATGAAGAATATAATATTATTGGTGACAATGTTTTAGTAAATGATCAAATGTATCAAAAATGTGTAGAGGATATGATTTTAATTTCTGAAGCAGGAAATGACTACGATTATGATAAACAACTTAAAGGGGAACAGACTCCAGTATTCTTCGGGTCGGCATTAT
This sequence comes from Gemella sp. GH3, assembly GCF_013415425.1. Lineage (GTDB taxonomy): Bacteria > Bacillota > Bacilli > Staphylococcales > Gemellaceae > Gemelliphila. Next base: position 13,058 of record NZ_JACBYC010000075.1, read on the forward strand.
CTTCTTTCGGAGTAGCTAGCTTTTTGAATTATTATGTTGATAATGCTCCAACACCTATGGATAGAAATACAGTAAATGGAGAAAAAATTAATCCTATGTATGCAGATTTCTCTGGATTTATTTTCAAGATACAAGCCAATATGGATCCAAGACATAGAGATAGAATAGCATTTTTACGTGTGTGTTCTGGTGTATTTAATAGAGGTATGGATGTAACACTAACTAGAACTAACAAAAAAATGAAAATTTCTAGATCAACAAACTTTATGGCAGATGACAAAGCTACTATAGATACAGCATATCCTGGAGATATAATCGGATTATACGACAGCGGTAATTATCAAATAGGAGATACATTGTATCAAAATAAGAAAATAGAGTTTGAGAAGTTGCCATCATTTACTCCTGAAATATTTGTAAAAGTTTCTGCTAAAAACGTATTAAAACAAAAGCATTTCCACAAAGGAGTAGAGCAATTAGTACAAGAGGGTGCAATTCAATATTATAAAACACTACATACTAATCAAATAATACTTGGAGCAGTTGGACAGTTACAATTTGAAGTTTTTGAACATCGTATGAAAAATGAATATAATACAGAAGTAGTTATGGAGCATATAGGTCAAAAAACTACACGTTGGATAAAAAATGAAGATATGATAAAAGAAAGTATGTCATCATCTCGAAGTGTATTAGTAAAAGATTTACAAGATAATTATGTATTTCTTTTTGAAAATGATTTTGCGATGAGATGGTTTAATGATAAATATCCTGAAATAGAGTTGTATAGTTTACTATAAGAGGTGTTTATGAATAATTTAATTAATAAGTTGAAATATTATTATAACAATCCAACATATAGAAAAATAGTTAATTATTTGTTTTTTGGAGTATGTACAACATTAGTAAATTTAGTTTCATACTATATACTTACTAAATTAGGGTTAGAAAGAATTACATCGAATTTTTTAGCTATAACATTATCTATACTATTCGCTTATGTAGTAAATGCTAGGTATGTATTTTCTTCTAAAGTTTATGGTATAAAAAAAATATTCTATGAGTTATCGAAGTTTTTTACCTCAAGATTGTTTACTATGTTTATAGAAATAGTAGGTGTGGAAGTACTTGTTTGGATAGGAATAGGAGATTTTATAAGTAAGGTAATAGTACAGTTTATAGTTATTGTGGCTAATTACTTTATTAGTCAATATATAGTTTTTAAAAAATAGGAGATAGTTATGAGTAAATGGTTTGTAACTGATATGGATGGAACGTTTCTAAATGATAACAGAGAAATAAGTCCTCGTTCTAAGGATGTAATGAATAAATTACAAAGTAATAATATTAAATTTTTTATAGCGACAGGAAGAGTCGATTTAGCTATAAGAAGTTATTATAATTTAATGGGTCTTGATGACGCGGTTATTTCTTGTAATGGTAGCTTTATAAGAAATTTAAAAACCGGAGAAATTATATATGAAAAATATTTCAGTGAGGAAGAAATTACTTATATTTATGAAAAATATATGGAATTAACAGATGGAAGTATCGAATTTCATATATATAGTGCAAATTACATATATAGTGATACTTTATCTTTTAGTTTAGCCAGAATTAGGCGTGTTGAAGAGAATTTACCAGACAATATAAAAACTCCTATGCATATTACTAAAGACATATTAGGAGATATAAAGAAAAATAATGATAGAATCTATAAAGTAATGATATCTTCTAAGAATCATGATTTGTTGCGTAAAATCGCATCAGAAGTAAATAAAAAATTTAGAATAGAATCTACATTTTCTGCAACTAACTTTTTTGATATTATGCCTGCTGGATGTGGAAAAGGAGAAGGTATTAAGCGTGTTGCAGAGTATTATGGTATGGATATAAAAGATTCTGTTGTTTTTGGTGATAATTTTAATGATATAGATATGCTAAAAGTTGCAGGAACTAGTATTTGCCCAAGTAATGCAAAAGAAGAAATAAAAAAAATGTGTGATGAAATTATAGGAAATAATAATGATTTCTCGGTACTAAACTATATTGAAAATTATATTAATTCATTAGAAAATTAGGAGAATACTATGCGAAGAAAAAAAAATCAAAGAAAATTTGGTAGATTGTTTACCGCATTTTCTTTAGTAATTATAATTTTAACAAGTATATTTTTGACATATAAACCTAATGTGTCTAAAGTAAACTTAGGTCTTGATTTACAAGGTGGTTTTGAGGTTCTTTATCAAGTTGAACCGATAAAAGAAGGGGATAATATTGATGAGAATATTGTTAAAGCCACTTCTGACACGATAAGTCGTCGTATAAATATTCTAGGAGTAAGTGAACCAGTTATAACTGTTGAATCAGGAAATAGAATACGAGTTGAGTTAGCGGGAGTAAAAGATCAAGAGTCGGCAAGGAAAGTATTATCAACGCAAGCTAACTTAACAATTAGAGACACAGATGATAATGTTTTATTAGATGGTTCTGATTTACAAGAAAATGGAGCTTCACAAGGATATGCCGAATATTCTAAACCTATTGTAACGTTAAAATTAAAAGATGCAGAAAAATTTGGACGTATAACGTCAGAGATTAGTAAACGTGGTGTTGGAAATAATCTAATGGTTATTTGGATGGACTATCAAGAAGGTGATAGTTATGCAGAAGAAGCTAAAAAGACTAACCATAAATTTATTTCTGCACCGCAAGTAACACAAACAATTAATTCTAAAGATGTTCAAATATCAGGTAATTTTACTTTAGAAGAAGCTAAAAATATGGCAGCTTTACTTAATTCTGGTTCTTTACCTGTAAAACTTACAGAAATTTATTCAAATGCAGTAGGAGCGCAATTTGGTTCTGAAGCTTTAAATCAAACTGTATTTGCAGGTATTATCTCACTAGGAATTATTTGTTTATTTATGGTTGTATTTTATAGGTTGCCAGGTTTAATAGCAAGTATTATGTTAGTGGCTTACGTGTATATTACTATTGTATTCTTTAATTTAATATCAGGAGTATTAACATTGCCAGGTATAGCAGCTCTAATACTAGGAGTTGGTATGGCAGTAGATGCCAATATAATTATGTATGAACGTATAAAAGAAGAATTACGATCAGGATATACATTAGAAAAATCTTATAAAGATGGAGCTAAACAATCATTGTGGACAATTTTTGATTCACAGCTAACTACAGTTATTGCTGCAGTAGTATTATTTATTTTTGGTACAAGTAGTGTTAAAGGATTTGCTACTATGTTATTACTTACAATTTTAGTAAGTTTTATTACGGCAGTATTTGGAACTAGAATTTTGCTTAGTTTAATAGTTAAATCAAATGTTCTTAACAATAATTTAGGATTGTTTGGTGTTAGAAAGAAGAGTATACATAAAGACAGTAAGCCTATAAATTCTTTGGATTTACCAACTCAATTTGATAAATTTAACTTTACTAAACATATGAATAAGTTCTTCGCATTAAGTGTAGTTATTATAATAGCTGGAACAATTTCTTTAAGTACTTTCAAGTTGAATTTAGGAATAGATTTTTCTAGTGGAACTAGAATAGATGTAATGTCTGATTCACAAATTACCCAAGATCAAATAAAATCTGATCTAGATTCTTTACAAGTTAAAGAAGAAAAGATAGTATTTACACCAGATAACAAACAAGCTACAATTCACTCAAAAGATAATTTTGATCAAGAAAAAACATTAAAAGTAAAAGAATACTTTAGCAGTAAATACAATAAAGATGCTAATATAAGTGTTGTGTCTCCTATTATAGGAAAGGAATTGGCAAAAAATGCTCTGTATGCATTGATTTATGCTTCTGTAGGAATAATTATATATGTAGCATTTAGATTTGAATGGCGTATGGGGGTAACGAGTATTATAGCACTATTGCATGATGTTTTGGTTATAATTTTTATGGCTAGTATTCTAAGATTAGAGATAGATATTACTTTTATTGCTGCGATTTTAACTATAGTAGGGTATTCGATAAATGATACGATAGTTACATTCGATAGGATACGTGAACATATGCGTTATGAAAAAGTTATAACTTCGAAAGAGCAACTTTATAAAATAGTAGATGTATCTTTAAGACAAACATTGACTAGATCATTTAATACAGTAATTACAGTTATTATAGCAGTTGTTGTAATGCTATTATTAGGAAGTAAAGCTATATATACGTTTAATGTTACATTACTTATAGGTTTAATATTTGGATTGTATTCATCACTATTTATAGCGACTCAGCTTTGGGTATTGTTAAAAACAAAAGAGCTTAAGAAAAATAAAAAAATAGTAGTGAAGCAACGAGAATTTAAAGCTGATAGAGATAAAAATGATAAGGTATTAGTTTAATAATTTATTATTTGCTAATATAAATATTAAATGAAACAGAGTAGATAATATTAATAAAGATAATTTATTAATATTATCTACTGAATTTGATATGAAAGATAAAAGACAACCTTTTGGTTGACTTTTTATTTAAGTAAATAATTTAGCAATTTTATTAAGAGTTATATAAGCAAGTTATAACAACTAAGAAATAATTTTTAATTATATAAAAAGGTAGTTATAAAAATAATATATTAATACTTTCTCTTTTTATAATAATTTATTTTTAAAATTGTCAAAAAATATTATAAATTATATTGACAATTATATTTTATAATGATATACTCTTTTTAAAATATAAGCACTTATGAGTAGTATATGAATTAATTTTAGAGAGTGTACGTTTGCTGAAAGTACATATTATGAAGTATATGAATATGGTTTGTGTATAGTAATTAATAGAGTGAGCAAGTTAAGTAAACTTTATTCGTGATGCCACGTTATAGGCAAGGTTATGTAAGTAACTGTGAGTTAAATTTAAGGTGGTACCGCGTCTAACGCCCTTATTGCTATTTAGCAATAAGGTTTTTTTATTTTACAGAATAAGGAGAATAAGTTATGGCTATAATAAAACTAAGTAACGTAAATAAAATTTATAATAATGATGTTCATGCATTAAAAGATATTGATTTATCAGTACAAGAAGGAGATATATACGGAATAATAGGTTATTCTGGAGCAGGGAAGTCTACTTTGATACGTTTATTAAATGGTTTAGAAACTGCAACTAACGGAGAAGTTGTTGTTTTGGGAGAAGATTTTGGTAAAATTAATAATGAACAAAGAAGAATAAAAAGACAAAGTATAGGCATGATATTCCAACATTTTAATTTACTTTGGAGTAGAACTGTGGCAGAAAATATTGCTTTTCCTTTGGAAATATTAGGAATACCTAAAGCTGAAAGAGAAAAAAGAGTAGATGAGTTAGTAAAATTAGTAGGGTTAGAAGATAGAAAAAGTAATTATCCGTCTCAACTTTCTGGTGGTCAAAAACAAAGAGTAGGTATTGCTCGTGCATTAGCAGGGAAACCTAAAATACTTTTGTGTGATGAGGCTACTAGTGCTTTGGATCCAGAAACAACAGCTGACGTATTAGAACTTATTAATGAGATACATAAAAAAACTAATATAACAGTAGTTTTAATTACTCATGAAATGAATGTAGTAAAAACTATATGTACTAAAGTTGCTGTAATTGATGATGGAAAAATAGTTGAAGAAGGATTAGTTTCTGATGTATTTTATAATCCTCAAAATAATGTAACTAAGAAATTTTTAAAACAAACTAGTTTTAGTTCAGAAAAATCTGCTATTCAAAATGTAGCTAATTGGAAAGAAGAATTTGTTAATGGTAGAATAATAAAATTGACTTTTAATAATAAAAACTTCAATGAGCCGATAATAAATGATGTCACTCACGAGTTTAATGTTAAGTTAAATATTATTCAAGGAAAAGTAGATAAGACAAAAACAGGATATATAGGAACGCTTTATACGCAATTAATCGGAGAAGATGTTGATATAGACAAAGTTATAGATAAATTAATAAAATTAGAAATTACAGTGGAGGTGTTATAATTATGGATTTTTCAAGAGTTAACTGGGATAAATTACAAGAAAAAACTATAGAAACTCTAGTGATGGCAGGCTACGCACTAATAGCTGTTTTAGTTCTAGGTATTATTTTAGGGTTGTTATTATATCTTACATCAAAAAGTAGTAATAAATTTGTACAAGTTATATATACAATAATAACTGCCATAGTAAATATATTTAGAGCTATACCATTTATTATTTTAATAGTTTTATTAATACCATTAACTAAAGCTTTAGTAGGTACTATGATAGGAGCTCAAGCAGCGATTCCGGCACTTATAGTTTCAGCAGCACCTTTTTATGCAAGATTAGTAGAAATAGCTTTACGTGAAGTAGATAAAGGTGTTATAGAAGCAGCTAAAGCGATGGGTGCAAAAAATATTACGATAATCACTAAGGTATTATTACCAGAAAGTAAGCCTGCATTAATTTCTGGACTTACAGTTACAGCAATAGCATTAATTGGATCTACAGCTATGGCAGGAGTTATAGGTGCTGGAGGATTAGGAAACTTAGCATATTTAGATGGATTCCAAAGAAATAATAACGCAGTAACTGTTGTCTCTACAGTTGTAATATTAATAATAGTATTCGCTCTACAATATTTAGGAGATTATATTGTAAAAAGAGTAGATAAACGATAGTTAAAAATTTAAAGGCTAAATTATGATTATACTTTAATAAAGTAATAATTGTAATTTAGCTTTTATTTATATAATTCTATAATATTATTTATAAACAATTATGCTTTCTTTAATTTTTTAGGATTATTTAATAATATTATTAATAAAAAATTTATTAATCAATAGATTGTAATTATAGTAGAAATATTTCTCCTTGAAAAAATTTTAGTTTCCTATATAATATATTTAGAATTTATTATATAAGGAGAAGAGAATGGAACTAGAAAAATATAGATTAAAACCTATTTTAGACGTTAACGAGAAACCTAATATGGCTTTATGGATAACTCTTAGTTTGCAACATTTATTTGCTATGTTTGGTGCTACGGTATTGGTCCCTATTTTGACTGGTCTTGATGCTAGTGTAGCTTTAGCAACATCAGGGATAGGAACTTTGACGTATATTGCTATAACAAGAGGAAAAATTCCTGCATATTTAGGATCTTCTTTTGCTTTTATTAATCCGATAATTGTTCTTTCTACAACGCACAATGTTCAAACTGCTATGCTAGGAGCTTTTTTAGCCAGTTTAGTGTACGGAATTATAGCATTGTTTATTTCTAGGTTTGGTGTAGATTGGTTACTAAAATTATTACCTCCAGTAGTTGTTGGTCCTATAATAATTGTTATTGGACTAGGAATAGCTCCTACTGCTGTTGATATGGCAATGAATAAAACTGTAAACGGAGTAAAACAGTACGATTTGACGTATTTTACAGTTGCGATGGTTACTCTTGTAATAACCATTTTATGCTGTGTGGCATTAAGAGGATTTGCTAAGCAAATTCCAGTTTTGTTAGGAATTGTATTTGGATATATATTTGCTTATATAATGGGATTAGTTGATTTCAAAGCGGTAATCGATGCACCTTGGTTTAGTTTACCGAACTTTATGATTCCTTTTGTTACGTATAATCCGGAATGGAATGTAGCAGCGTTGGCTTTAGTACCTATAGCTATTGTAACTATTAATGAACATATAGGACATCAAATGGTATTATCAGAAGTAGTAGGTAAAAACTTTATAAAAGATCCCGGGCTTAATAAATCTATTTTAGCAGATGGTACTGCAATGATGTTTGCTTCACTATTAGGAGGGCCACCTAGTACAACTTATGGAGAAAATATTGGAGTTTTAGCTATTACGAGAATTTTCTCTGTTTTTGTACTTGCTGGAGCAGCAATTTGTGCCTTAGTATTAAGCTTTATAGGAAAATTTTCTGCATTAATATCAACTATACCATCACCAGTAATGGGAGGAGTATCAATTTTATTATTTGGTATTATAGCTTCTAGTGGTTTAAGAATGTTAGTAGATGAAAAAGTTGATCTTAGTATTAATCGTAATTTAGTAATTTCTTCTGTAATTATTGTTTTAGGAGTAGGAGGAGCTATGTTGAAATTTGAGAATATTAATTTTGAATTACCAGCTATGGCTTTATCGGCGATTTCAGGAGTTTTATTAAATGCCTTTTTACCTAAAGATAAAAACTAAATAAAAATAGCAATCTATATTTAATTATAGGTTGCTATTTTTTATTTTTAATATTAATAAATTTCATTACAATATAAATGACTCTATTATAATAGTTTTAATGTTAGAAAATGTTTATTTATTATTTAATTTTTTTATAAATTCCATATATAAATTCAATGTTTTTTCATTTTTATTAGTTAGGTTAGGTGTGTAAAAGTTGCTATTAATTAAATTATTTGGCAAATATTGTTGTTGTACGTAATTGTTAGGATAATTGTGAGGATATTTGTAACCTAATCCATTTCCTAATTTGTCAGCACCTATGTAGTGGTTATCGCGTAGATGACTAGGTATGTTGAATTTAGGATTACGTTTTATGGTATCCAAAGCATTATCAATTGCGACTATAGCACTATTAGATTTAACAGAAAGAGCTAGTTGAATGACTATATTAGCTAGTGGTATTCTAGCTTCTGGAAAACCTAACATTTTTGCGCTATTGATTGCAGAGTCAACAAAAGGTCCAATATTAGGATTAGCTAAACCTATATCTTCATATGCTATTACCGATAGTCTTCTACATATAGTATCTAAATCTCCACTATCAATAAGTAGTGCTAAGTAATACAATGATGCGTTAACATCACTTCCTCGAATAGATTTTTGAAAAGCACTAATTGTGTCATAGAAGTAATCCCCGTTATCATCATAATTTTTATAAACTCCCAAAGATAGATTATTAAACATTTCTATAGTTATTGTTTCTTCATTTTTAGCAGTGTTGTATATGATATCTAAGGTAGTTATAGCAAATCTCATATCTCCTGAGCAATCTATTGATATTTGTCTTAATACTTCGTCGGTAATTGTAACGTTTTTATTGAATATTTCTTCGTTTGTTACTATATTTTTTAAATAATTATAAATGTTAGTTTGATTTAATTGTTTTAGTTCAAATATTTTTAGCCTAGATCTAATTGCAGGCGCAACACTATGATACGGATTTTGAGTAGTACATCCTATAACATAAATGTTATCAAATTCAATTTCTGGTAATAGTATATCTTGCATTGGTTTTGTCAAACGATGAAATTCATCAAGGAGTAATATAACTTTTTTAAATCTTTTAGATTCTTCAATAACGTTAGTTAAATCTTTTTTCGAACAGTTAACTGCATTTAATATTTTGAATTTATAATCCAATTCATTTGCTAAAGCTGATGCTATCGTTGTTTTTCCAGTTCCTGGTGCGCCGTACAATATAAAAGAAAACATATTATTAGATGATATTATTTTTGTTAGTATCTTATTTTCTCCTATGAGATGTTCTTGACCAACAACTTCTTCTAATCTTTTTGGTCTTAATTTAGAGGTTAGTGATTGCATCTTTTCTCCTTTCGAATAGTGAAAAAATATATGAAATATGATATAATGATATGATACTATAGCGATGTTATAAAGTAAAGATAAAATAAATATTATAAATAAGGAAATGTTAATAATAGGGAGTTATTAATTAAAATTTCTATTGAAGGAGATTGTATAATGATTAATAAATTATCTTGGAAAATTGGTGGAGAACAAGGAGAAGGATTAGAGAGTACAGCAGAAATTTTTTCTTCTGTAATAAATAAACTAGGATATAATATGTATTCTACGAGAAATTTTGCCAGTAGAATAAAGGGTGGACATAGTAATAGCAAAATTTGTATAAATGAAATAAAGAAAAATGCTATAGAGTATCATACAGATATATTGGTTGCATTTGATCAAGCTACATTAGAAAATTATGTAGAGGAATTACACGATAATAGTATTATAATAGTTGATGAAAAGATTAATCCTATAATACCCGAGGAAATTAAGTGTAAAGTTGCTATATTTCCCATAACTAGTTTAGCTAAGAAAATATCTAGTCCAATAATTAAAAATATTATAACTTTAGGAATATGTTCTAAACTATTAAATATTGATATTTCGTTATTTAGAGAAATGATTGAAACAAAATTTTCTGCTAAAGGGGAAGAAGTAGTTAATAGTAACATTCGCGCTTTTGAAGTAGGAAGAGATGTAATGGCTATGTATATGTTAGATAATAATATAGATGATAAATATTATTTAAAAGAACTTCCTAAAAAAGAAAAATCTAATATGTGGCTTATAGGTAATCATGCGGCTGCATTAGGATCTATTGCAGCAGGATGTAGGTTGTATGCAGGATACCCTATAACTCCTGCTACTGAAGTAATGGAATATATGTTTGAAAATTTACATAAAGTAGGTGGAGCGTATATTCAAACAGAAGATGAATTAGCTGCCTTAGGAGTAGTTCTTGGAGCTAATTATGCAGGAGTAAGGGCTATGACAGCAACATCTGGACCAGGAATGGCACTTATGACGGAATTTTTAGGATTGGGTACTATAAGTGAACAGCCTGCAGTAGTGTTTGATGCACAAAGGGGTGGTCCAGCAACGGGACTACCTACTAAAATTGAGCAGTCTGATATTTTCCATTCTGTCTATGGTGGAGCAGGAGATGCATCTAGGGTAGTATTAGCTGCGTCAAGTGTAGAAGATTGTTTTTATATTATGATTGATGCATTTAATATAGCCGAAGAATATCAGACCCCAGTAATAGTATTATCAGATTTACAAATATCTATGAATAAAGAAACTGTTCAAGATTTTGATTTTAACAAAATAGATATAAATAGAGGTAAACTATTAACAGAAGATGAATTAGCACAACTAGAAAATACAGTTTATTTTAAACGTTATGATTTAGAAAATTTAGTTTCTAATAGATCAATACCTGGACAGATAGGTGGAATTCATAATGCTAACAGTTCAGAACATTCAGAGTATGGTTTACCTTCAGAAAATCCTACCATTCGAGCTAAACAAACTGAAAAACGTATGAGAAAAGTGGCATCGGCATTTATAAAAGAACCGTATGTTTTCAATGAATTTAGTTTAGATAAAAATATTTTATTAATAGGAATTAACTCTGTTTGTGGAACTATAGATGAAGCAGCACAAAAATTAAATAATGCTAATATAGGAACTGATACTCTTCATATAAGACAAATATATCCAGTATCTAAAGAGTTAGAAACAATTATTAATAACTACAAACAAGTGTATGTTGTAGAGCATAATTATAATGCACAATTAAATACGGTACTGTCAAATAATTTAGATATAAATAATAAATTAAAAAGTATTTTAAAATATAACGGTGATATTATGTATGCCAGAGAAATAGTTAGAGAAATAAAGAAAGGAGATGACTAAAATGACAATTACATTAAAAGATTATCGAAACGATGTAAAACCTGATTGGTGTGCAGGATGTGGAGATTTTTCTGTATTAGCTGGTATTAATAGGGCAGCTGTTAATTTGAGTATAAAGCCAGAAAATTTAGTTATCTCAGCAGGAATAGGTTGTTCAGGGAAAATTAGTGGTTATACAAAAGCATATGGAGTTCAAGGATTACATGGACGTTCTTTACCTATAGCACAAGGAGTAAAGTTAGCGAATTATAATTTAACGGTAGTAGCAATGGGTGGTGATGGAGATGGATATGCTATTGGTATTGGACATGCAATTCACGCTATGCGTAGGAATATAGATATGACATATATAGTTATGGATAATCAACTTTATGCACTAACAAAAGCTCAAGCATCCCCTAGATCTGATGAAGAATTTGTTACTACTACTTCTTTAGATGGAGTTACCGATATTCCTTTATCAGCTATGAAGATGGCTTTGTCAGCAGATGTAACATTTTTAGCTCAAGCATTTACAGGTAATATGAAACAAATGGTTCAAATAATTGAAGAAGCTATAAAACATAAAGGATTTTCCTTAGTAAATATTTTTAGTCCGTGTCATACGTATAATTATAAAAATACGCCTAAGTGGTTCAAAGAGAATTTAACAAATTTAGACGAAATAGAAGATTATGATTGTACTAATAAATTAGCTGCTTATGACATTTTAGAAAAGTATAATGACTTAGTTACGGGTATTATTTATAAAAATAATAATAAAAAATGTTTTGAAGAAAATTTAAAAGGTTACAATATTAGTGAATCTTTATCTAATTCAAATTTAACTTTGGATAAAGCATTATTCACTGATTTGTGCAATGGATTTAGATAATGAATAACTTTGATATAAATAATGAACTTGATAAATTAAATATTATTTTATCTCAAGAATTTAATTTAACAGAGTTTAAAAATATTGAACAAAAATTAGAAAAAAATAAAAATGTTATTGAAAAAATAGATAGAATAAAAAATTTGCAAAAAAGAAGTGTATTTTTTGAAGCTACAAAGAAATATAATTTAGTAGTATCTTTAGAAAAGGAAATTGAAGAAATATATAAAGAATTAGAGAAAATACCTATCTATTTACAATATATTCAAAGAAAAGAATTTTTGGAAAAAGAATTAATAAATATATCGGAGTATATGGA
>NZ_JACBYC010000235.1 GCF_013415425.1 Gemella sp. GH3
TCTATATGGTATGATTGGAAATTTAATTTTCCGGAAAATAAATATTTAAAAGTTTAAAATAACTTGAAAGATACATATAAAAGGAGTTTACTCATGAAAAGTTTAGAAAAAGGATTTAGACATTTATCTCGAGAGGATAAATTAAAGCAATTAGTCGAGTATGGATGGCTCAATACTGATAATTATGATTCATTACTTAGTCATCCTCTTATTAATGAAGAAGTGGCAAATAGTTTGATTGAGAATGTAATTGGTCAAGGCACTCTACCAGTTGGACTATTACCTAAAATTATTGTTGATGATAAAGAATATGTGGTGCCAATGATGGTTGAAGAGCCTTCAGTAGTGGCTGCCGCAAGTTATGGAGCGAAACTTGTTAACCAAAGTGGTGGCTTTAAAACAATCTCAAGTCAAAGATTAATG
>NZ_JACBYC010000236.1 GCF_013415425.1 Gemella sp. GH3
ATCATAAACTTTAGTCCTTCTTTCAACTCATCATTTCTGTTTTTAACTTAAGGATAACACAAAGAAGCCGTGCCAACACAAATGTTAGCACGGCAATTGTTTAACTTAATTTAACTTTAACGCTAGTTAGCATTAAATGATTATTGAGCTAATTTATTTCTTAATACCATTTGTAAGATACCACCATGACGATAGTAATCTAATTCAACTAATGAGTCGAAACGTACAATTACTTCAAATTCTACTACTTCGCCATTTTCTTTTTTAGCTTTAACTTTAACTAAATCATGTGGTTGAACATCTTCAGAAATTTCAACTGAGATTTCTTCTTTACCATCTAAACCTAATGACTCTGCAGAATCACCTTGTTGGAATTGTAATGGTAGTACACCCATCATTACTAAGTTAGAGCGGTGAATACG
>NZ_JACBYC010000238.1 GCF_013415425.1 Gemella sp. GH3
ACATCCGATTTCTAAAAATCCTCACCTCATTATCGAATGTGATTCGCAAGAAGAATTGGAACGTGTGTATCAACGATTAGTAGATGACGGTGGTCAAATTAAAGTGAAATTAGAGAAGACGTTCTTTAATGCGTATCATGCTGAAGTTAAAGACCGCCTAAATGGTATTACATGGGTATTAAATTACTTCATTAATGGCACATTTTAAAATTAAACAATTCGTTATGGGTTAGTTAAAAACGAGAAACGTTTTTAACTAACTTTTTTTATTTGTGCTATTGCTAAACTCATTTTCAAAAGAATAGGTTGATACTTAAACCAACTTTCTATAAAATGTAAAACGTAATAATTACTATTTACATAAAGAGAGGTTATATGAATGGCTAAGATACCAGTGACAGTGCTAAGTGGATATTTAGG
>NZ_JACBYC010000131.1 GCF_013415425.1 Gemella sp. GH3
GTACCAGATTCATTACAATACGCTGCTGAAAAACTCTCTGATCGTGCTTTAGGTTATGGTATGTATGGTGAACAAGTAGATGGAAATGATCCTATTGCTGTTTATAAAGCTATGAAAGAAGCACGAAATCGTGCTTTAAATGGAGAAGGCGCTACTTTAATAGAAGCTGTTACTTCTCGAATGACACCACATTCTTCAGATGACGATGATAAATATCGTACTCAAGAAGAACGTGATAGTCTTAAAGAAGGAGACTGTAATATTAAATTTAAATCCTTCTTACTTGAAAATGAGATTATAGATGAACAATGGCTTTCTGATTTAGAACAAGAACACAAAGAATTAATTAATAAAGCGACGAAGGCCGCTGAAGAGGCTCCATATCCTTCAATCGAAGAAGCATATGCACACGTTTATGA
>NZ_JACBYC010000194.1 GCF_013415425.1 Gemella sp. GH3
CAAGAAACTGCTGATTTACTTAATCAAACAAAGGCCAAAGGTAAAAGAATAATTTCGGTGGGAACAACATCTACACGTACTTTAGAAACTATTAGAAGAGACCACGAGCAATTTGTTGAAAAAAGTGGCTGGACGGATATATTTATTTATCCTGGATTTGAATATAAAGCAATAGATGGATTAATTACTAATTTTCATTTACCTAAATCTACATTAGTAATGCTAGTGTCAGCATTTAGTACTAGAGAAAACATTTTAAATGCATATCATAAAGCGGTAGAAATGGAGTACAGATTCTTCAGTTTTGGAGATGCAATGTTAATTATTTAAAGAAGAATGTGAGGTTTAACGTATGCCTGCGGTAACTTATGAGCATATTAAAACATGTAAACAATCAGGGGCAAGATTAGGTATTGTAC
>NZ_JACBYC010000239.1 GCF_013415425.1 Gemella sp. GH3
AGCACATCGGCAAGCGAATCAGCATCAATGAGTGCATCAGTAAGTGCAAGTACATCAGCGAGTGAATCAGCATCAACAAGTGCATCAGTAAGTGCAAGCACATCAGCAAGTGAATCAGCATCAACGAGTACATCAGTAAGTGCAAGCACATCAGCGAGTGAATCAGCATCAACAAGTGCGTCTGTAAGTGCAAGTACGTCGGCAAGTGAATCAGCATCAACGAGTACATCGATTAGTGCAAGCACATCAGCAAGCGAGTCAGCATCAACGAGTGCGTCAGAATCTGCAAGTACATCAGCAAGTGAGTCGGCATCAATGAGTGCGTCAGAATCTGCAAGCACATCGGCAAGCGAATCAGCATCAATGAGTGCATCAGTAAGTGCAAGTACATCAGCGAGTGAATCAGCATCAACAAGTG
>NZ_JACBYC010000214.1 GCF_013415425.1 Gemella sp. GH3
CTCTTTATATACGCCATTAAAAGTGTTAATATTACTTTATGAATATTAAAAGAGTCGATGCTATTGGCGTAGCATCGACTCTCGGTAATAAAACGATTCGCACTCGTTTGTTTATATATTTTTTTGATACTTGTATTATATATATCTAATCATCTAAGTGCAAGCACAAAACATATAACTTACGTAAAAATTGTTTTATTACCTCAGTCCCAAAAATGGAAATGAGGTTTTTATTATGCCCAATTTTGAAAAATACAATTTATCACAAGTAAAAACTGAAAGGTTTTATCAACTGCCTAAATATTTATTTGAAGATGAATATTTTAAGAAAATGTCGGCGGAAGCAAAAATTATGTATGCATTATTAAAAGATCGCTTTGAATTATCCATCCAAAATGAATGGGTAGATAAAAAT
>NZ_JACBYC010000047.1 GCF_013415425.1 Gemella sp. GH3
GTATCCATTTGAAAGCCTTGTTAACGATTTGATGGATGAACGAGATGCTTCGCGTAATCCGTTATTCGACGTAATGCTTGTATTACAAAATAACGAAACAAACCATGCTAACTTTGGACATAGTCAACTGACGCACATTCCACCTCAAACGACAACAGCTAAATTTGACTTGTCGTTTATCATTGAGGAAGATCGAGACGACTATGTGGTTAATATTGAATATAATACAGATTTATATGCGGAAGAGACGATTCATAATCTTGCTTACCAGCTTGAAAATATCATCCAACATGTGACATCTACTCAAGCTTTAAAAATTCAAGATATTCAAGAATCTCCGGATATGCTGGAATGGGTTGAAACAAATGTTAATCATCATACCCTATATTTCCCGGAAAATAATTCCCTACAGC
>NZ_JACBYC010000148.1 GCF_013415425.1 Gemella sp. GH3
CCCAGAATGTAACAAACAAATCCTTGTATCTGAAGAAAATGAAGAAAAATACTTAGGCGCATGCTCATACGACTGTGCGAAACACGAACGTAATCGTTATGTTGCAAAACATGATATCAGTAATGAAGAATGGAATCGTCGCCTAGAGAACTTTAAAGACGTTCCTGAGCATGCCCACGCTTAAGTCATCATTGAAGTGTTTATATGCCAACTTCGCTATCCTTACATAGGTGTAGCGGAGTTGTTTTTATGTGAAAAATCATTTTAAAATGGAACTAAATGATTGAATTTGAGAGTGAGGCGTTGAGTTTGAAAATATTAGTAACTGCGTTTGATGCATTTGATGGCGAATCCACAAATCCTGCTTTAGAAGCCGTACATCGTCTTGATACGCACATCGGCGAACATGTCAT
>NZ_JACBYC010000057.1 GCF_013415425.1 Gemella sp. GH3
TATTTACATGTTCAGGCATACTCTTATAGCCACGACGGATACTTCTATTCACTAATAAGTAACAAGCTGTGACACCTGCATAGTACGGTCCTTGTTCACTACGTTCTGTAGTCACCCAACACAACCAATATTCTTTAGCTTCGTCGCCTTCAACTTGCTCTTTATCATTAATCCATTTAACACCTTTTTCAACTTTTGCACGTGCATGCATCCCGCCAATATCAATAAAAGCTTCTTTATTTTCAACATCTATAAAAACAGGTGCAATATTATCTAAACTAATTGACCCGATATTCGTTCCTTTATGTCCATCTAATGGGTCATTTTTTATAATATTAAAATTAAAACCTTTTTTCTCAGCCAAGTTAGATACCTCCCATTCTGAAAATCATTGATTCAATGATGATATTTTC
>NZ_JACBYC010000043.1 GCF_013415425.1 Gemella sp. GH3
GTGAAGATGTATATGGATATCTACAAAGAGAAAAATTACAAGTTAGTTATTCAATAATATTTAAAAATGTAGAAGATAACTATGTAGATAGAATAGAAGAACTTTATAAAAAGCAATTAGAGAAAATTTTAAATGAAAAATTTGATAAAGAGCAAATTCAAGCAATAATAAACAAAAATAATTTTATTATTAAAGAAGAAACCAACAAAGTAAGTTCTCCTAAAGGTGTAACGTATGCTGTTAGATCTTTAAGAAATTGGTTATATAATGAGAATCCTTTTGATATTTTTGATTATGATTATTTTATAAGTTTATTACAAAATAATTTAAAAGAAAATAAATATGAAGATATAGCATGCAAATATTTATTAAATAATACTCAGAAATCTATAGTAATTTTACGTGCAAGTAACAATAAAGAATTAGAAGATGATTTAACTGAATATCAAGCTTCTTTAAATAATGATGCTATTAAAGAAATTATTGAAGAGACTAATCAACTTATTAAGTGGCAAAATATTGTTGATAAAAAAACAGATTTAGAAAAAATAAAAAGCATTGACGCTAAAAAAGTAAACTTGAAGAGACCATATAAAGAGACTGTTTTTGAAGTTATAGACAGTATAAATTATGCACATTATGATATAGAAACAAACGATATACTATATTCAAAATTCTTATTTGATGTAACATCATTTGATAAAGAGCAACTTCAATATGCTTCATTAATTAGTTATTTATTATTTAATATTAATAATAAAAATCAAACTGAATTAGAAGTTTCAAAAGAAATTGATTTTAACTTAGGAGATATTAACTCTAGTATGAATATTTTAAAAAATGACAAAACAAATAATATTCAAATTAAATTTATAATATCTGCTAAAAATCTTCTGGAAAAGATTAATAAATTGTCTGATATTTTAGTATCTAACACACTAGAGACCGACTTTAGTAATAAACAAAATATATATAATATATGTTTAGAACTTAAATTAATGCTAGAAAATCGTTTCAAAAATGCAAGTCATTCATTTATAAGTAAACGTATAGCTAGTTACAATTCTTTGCAAAATAAAATTTTAGAATATATTTCGGGATATGATTTTTATAAATTTATAGAAAATATTGTAGAAAATTTTGATGATATTTTTGATGAGCTAAAAGGAAAACTAGAAAATACAGTTATTAATATTTTCAACAAAAATAACTTATTAGTTAATATAGTAGGTAATGAGAAGATATATGAAAATTCTAGGATACATATTAAAAAATATGTAAACAAAATCCCTTCTAATGATTTTATTTCTACTAATTCCATAAAATTTATACCTAAGGAGAATAATTATTCTGAAGCATTTTATTTTGATACGTTGGTTCAATATGTAGGACTAGGTTATGATATTGATGAATATAGTGGTTCTTTATTAGTATTACGACATATTTTAAATTATGATTATTTATGGAATAATATTCGTGTAAAAGGTGGAGCTTATGGAGCAGGAATAACTATCAATAAATATGGAGAAGTAAGATTCTGGTCATATCGAGATCCGAATTTAACAAAAACATTAGAAAATTATTTTAATATATCTGATTATATAAAGAATATTAAATTGAACGATACAGAGTTAAATAAATATATTATAGGTACATTAAATACTTTTGATCAATTAATGTCTCCAGTAGAAAAAGCAACTATTTCATTAAATAATAGATTGACTGATAGTGATGTTAATCTATTCGACAGATTAGTAAATGAAATTAAAAATACTAAAGTTTCTGACTTAGTAAATAAAGCTAAATTATTTGATAAAAAAGAAAATAATAGTTATAAATGTGTAGTTGGCTCAAAAGAAATAATAGAGAAAAATAGAAAATTATTTTCAGTAGTAAAAGAATTGAAGTAGAAAGGGTAATATGAGAGTTAGAAATAGATCTAATGCAAAAGAAAGATTAGAAAACAATGAATATGTTTTTATAGAACCTACAATTAACAAAGGAAATTGGCATAACATATTTAATAATATAAATCCTATACACTTAGAGATAGGAACAGGTAAAGGTAAATTTATATTTAATCTTGCGAAAAAATATCCTAATATTAATTTTATAGGTTTAGAAACACAACCTACAGTATTAAGTTTTTTACTTGATAAGATAGAACTAGAAAGTATAGAAAATCTGCGTCTTATACTAGCTGATGCAAACAATTTAACTGATTATTTTGATAACGGTGAAATTAGCAAAATATATTTAAACTTTTCAGATCCTTGGCCCAAAACTAAACATATAAAACGTCGTTTAACTTTTAAAACTTTTTTAGATCAATATGTGCAAGTATTAAATGACGAGAAAAGAATAGCTCAAAAAACAGATAATCAAAATTTATTTGAATATAGTTTAGCTAGTATGACTCAACACGGTTTTGTTATTGATAAAATATCTCTGGACTTAACAAATAGCCAATATGAGCAAGATAATGTCCATACTGAGTACGAAGATAAATTTATTACAAAAGGTAATAATATTTATTATGTGGAAGTAATTAGAAAATAAGAATTATTGCTATTTTATACTAATTTCTTTGTAATTATACATTATATATTGATTTTTATTTTGAATTTATTTATAATGTTTAAAGTAGAAAAAATTTAAGGAGACCTAATAATGATTTCAGTAAATGATTTTAAAACAGGTGTTACCATAGAAGTAGATGGTAATATTTGGAAAGTATTAGAATTTCAACATGTAAAACCTGGTAAAGGAGCTGCTTTTGTACGTTCTAAATTAAGAAATATGCGTACAGGAGCTGTAAATGATAAAACATTTAGAGCTGGAGAAAAAGTAGCGAAAGCTTTAATAACTAATGAAAAAATGTCATATCTTTATTCAACTGGAGAAAGCTATGTATTTATGAATAACGATACATTTGATCAAATTGAAATTCCAGAAGCTAATATAAAATATGAATTAAATTTCTTAAAAGAAAATATGGAAGTTTCTATTCTAATGTTTGGTAGCGAAATTCTTGGAGTAGATTTACCTACAACTGTAGAGTTAACAGTTACAGAAACTGAACCAGGAGTAAAAGGTGATACTGCTACAGGAGCAACAAAATCTGCTACAGTAGAAACAGGATATACTCTACAAGTACCACTATTTGTAAAAGAAGGAGATGTTCTAGTTATTAACACTTCTGAAGGGTACTACGTATCAAGAGCTTAATATAAAACGTTTTTAGTTATAAAAATCAATTATAACACTTGCAATTCTTATTATGCTATGTTAAAATATCACTTGTGTATGTAGTAAATGTTATGAATCAACTATTTCCAAAAGGAGGATTAATTCATGGCAAAAGTTTGTTACGTTACTGGACGTAAAGCTCGTTCAGGAAATACTCGTTCACACGCGATGAACGCTACAAAAAGAAAATTTAAAGCTAACTTACAAAAAGTTACTATCTTAGTAGACGGACAACCTAAAAAAGTTTGGGTTTCTGCTCGTGCTTTAAAATCTGGAAAAGTGCAACGTGTATAATTGATAACATAAAACTTTAAACTATCTAAGGTCTTCTTAGATAGTTTTTTACTATTTATTAACAATTTAATCATTAATTTAATGAAAGTAGGCAGAATATGAGATATATTTTCTTAATTATTGTAGGAATTTTATTATTAACAATATTTCTATATAATTATTTTATATTGTACAGACTAATAAAATTATTTACTACTAATAGAAAGATAAAACTATTAACTCTTATTTTAAACACAATAATATTTTCACCAATATTACTGTATCCATTTAGTATCTGGTTTGTGTTCATATTTTATATATCATTAACGTTTGTTGTAGTTGATATAATTTTATTTATGTTAACAAAAACTTTTAAAATAACTATTTCTCATAAACTATATAAAATAATAATTATAATTCCATTTATAATATCAATACTAGTAACTAGTTATGGATATATTAATGCACACAATATAGTGAAAAAAGAATACACTATTACTAGTACAAAAATAAAAAATGACAAAGGATACAAAATAGGGCTTATTAGTGATGTTCACTTTGGAAATACTTTTTCAATACAAGATCTTGAAAAATATAGAAATCAATTAAATGATGAAAATTTAGATTTTTTGGTGCTAGCTGGAGATATCATAGATGAATTTACTAAAGTTGAAGACTATGAAAAAGTATTTAATATGCTAGGAAGTATAAATACAAAAAATGGTGTCTATTATATACATGGTAATCATGATGAAAGTAGATATACAAATCCAAAGGATAATCGTAAAGAAAAATTACTAAATGCTATAAAAAATGTTAATATTACTTTTTTAAATGAAGAATCAATAAACGTAACAGATGATATAATAATTACAGGAAGAATAGATTATTCTTATAGAAATTTAGGAGTTAGATATTCATCTAACGATCTTATAAAGAATCTAGATAAAGAAAAATATTTAATAGTAGCTGACCATCAACCATCTATATACCAAGAAAATAAAAATGCTGGTTATGATTTGCAGTTATCTGGACATACACATGCTGGTCAAATATGGCCATTTGGTTATGTAACAAGAGCAATAAGTTTTGATTACGGTTATTTAAAAGAAGATAATTTTAACCTTATAGTTAGTTCAGGATTTGGAGTATGGGGTTATCCAATAAGAACAGAAGAAAAATCTGAATATGTGATAATAAATATAGAGAAAGAATAATATACGAATAAAAAGCTTATATAAATCAAAACTAAGATAGGAGACATATAAGCTTTTTATTTATTATATTTTTATTGCAATATTGAACTAAATATAATATAATTAATAATATAATTGTTCGCATAATACATATTATATGTAAAAATAAATAATATTATTATAGAGGTATTTATGAATCAAAAAGATTATTATAAACGTAAAATTAATGACAATATTAAAAACTTTCCTTCTTATATAGAAGATTTTTTGGATACTTATTATGATATTTTGTCACCACTAACTTTACACCGTTATTTAGAAACATATACAGTGTTTTTTAATTGGTTAATCTCAGAAACAATTTCTGAGGCAGAAAATATGAAAGAAGTTACTATTACTACATTAGAAAATTTATCAAAGAAAGAAATGGAATCTTTTTTTAAACACCTTTCTCGAGAAGAAATAAATGGAAAATATCGTAGTCAAACTACTATTAACAATTATAAAGCTGCTATGCGCTCTTTATATAAATTTTTAACTGTTACTAGTGAACAAGAAAATGGAAAACCTTATTTTGAAAGAAATGTTATGTTAAAAATACCTATTAATCGTGTTAAAGAAACACTATCATCAAGATCAAAGAAAATTTCAGAAAAAATATTTCTTGATTCTCAAGATGAAGATTTTTTAAATTATATAGAATACGATTATGAAAAAACATTATCAAAACACGCTAAAACATTCTTTCTAAGAGATAAAAAACGTGATTTAGCTATATTAACATTATTTCTGCGCAGTGGAATTCGTGTTAATGAGTTAGCTAGTTTGAAAATAAAAGATGTTGATTATAAAAATGGAGAAATAAATGTCATAAGAAAAGGAAATAAAACAGACTCTGTATTGATAACTAATTCTGCATTGTCTAAAATAGTTGATTATTTAGACAACCAACCTTTTGAATTAGGACGTGAAGATTATCTATTTGTAACAAAAAATAAAAAAGGAATAACTATTAGAGCTATACAAAAATTAGTTATGAAATATACAGAAAGTTATAATATACCTATGTCACCTCATAAATTACGACATAGTTATGGAACAAAACTTGCACAAAAAACTAATGGTAACATACCTATT
This sequence comes from Gemella sp. GH3, assembly GCF_013415425.1. GTDB lineage: Bacteria > Bacillota > Bacilli > Staphylococcales > Gemellaceae > Gemelliphila. The sequence goes on from NZ_JACBYC010000043.1 coordinate 5,856, forward strand.
ATTATGACACAAATGGGACATTCTAATAGTGATACATCTATGTTATATATAAATGAGTCAAAAAAGATTATAAAAAAAACAATCGAAAAACTTGATGAATAAAAAATATCCTTGTATATTTGTGATTAATACTACATTTTATTTAGTAAACACATTTAATACAAGGATTATTTTTTTCTAGTTAATAATAAAGTTGCAAAATCGTAAAGCCAATTATTATTTAATTTTTTACCTATATTTTTTGCTGCTAAAGTATGTTCATTTAATAACTTTTCGCAGTCATCTATTCCATAAAAACTTAGATAAGTTTTTTTATTTTCATCACTAGGAAGTTTACCTATCTGCTCAAATTCTCCGTAATAATCTAATATATCATCTCTAATTTGATATGCAATACCTAATTCATAACCATATTGTTCAATTAAATATAGTTCTTTGCTATCTTTTTTTGCTATTTGTGCTGCAAAAATCAAAGGTAATGTTATTAATTTACCTGTTTTTAAGCTGTGCATTCTTTTTAAATAACTTTCATCAACTGTATAGTTTTCTTGTTTAATATCATATATTTGTCCGGCTATCATACCTGAACTTCCCGAGCTATTAGACAAAATTCTTATTAAATCTACTTTTGTGTCAGTAGGCAATTTTTTATTATCTGATAATATTTCATACGCTAGTGTCTGCATAGCATCACCAGCCAAAATAGCTATGTCTACACCAAAAACTTTATGATTTGTTAATTTTCCCCATCTATAATCATCGTTGTCCATAGCAGGTAAATCATCATGTACTAAAGAATATATATGTATTAATTCTATAGCAAGAGCAATATCTAAATATTCATCAGAATTAATACCATAATGTTCTAACAAAGCTAAAAACATAATAGGTCTTAATTTCTTTCCTTCATTTACCAAGGAATATTCGATTGAATTTTTCAAATCTATAGGTATATCAAGATTGGAAACATAACTTTTAGCAAACTCATTAATATTCATTTTTTTCTTCTCTAAGAAATTTTGTATGTTATTCATTTTCTAATTCCTTTGAAAATTCAGCTACTTTTTTTTCGGCCTCATCTATAATAGAGTTACAATTTTTAATGATTTGTACGCCATTTTTATATTGCTCCAATGCGTCATTAAGAGATAACTCATTATTTTCTAATTTATTAATTATTTCTTCTAACTTTTGCATTTGATATTCAAAATTTATTTCTTGTTTTTCTTTAGTCATAATAATTCCTTTCAGATTCGACATCAATAACTTTAGCAGATATTCGACCATCTTGTAATGAAACTTTTATATTGTCTCCACATTTTAAATTTTCTACAGATGAGATTCTATTATTACTATCATCAGTTATTATTGTATATCCTTTTTGTAAAATAGTTAAAGGTGAATTGCTATTAAAAATTTCTAATTTAATATAAAATTTATTTCTATAGTAATCTAATATATCTAAATTAAGAATAGATCTTTTGTAAGTATTTAATTTTAATTTTTCTTTCTCTATTTTATTTTCTATAATTGTGTTTAATTTATTTTTTTTATAATCTAAGTCTAGTAAATAATCTTTATATATTAGAGAAAAATTTTTTATATAATGATTTTTTGATAAATTATCTAGTATATTTTTATTATAACTGATATTACTATTTATACTTTTATTTAATCTATTTTTTAATAATATTATATTATTTTTTATACTTTCTAAAGTTATACTAGTAACTATTTCTGCAGCTGCTGTTGGAGTAGAAGCTCTCATATCTGCAACATAATCTACTAAAGTAGTATCTGTTTCATGCCCTACCCCAGTAACTATAGGAGTATTACAGTTGAAAATTTCTCTAACTAAATATTCATTATTAAAGCTGAATAAATCTTCTATTGATCCTCCACCTCTTGCTAATATTATTACGTCATGATTAGCACTATCTGCTAATTTTAAATTTTTTATTAAATCATTAACTGCAGAATCTCCTTGAACTAAAGATGGATAAATAGTTAGATTTACTAATGGGTATCGTCTTATTAAAGTTCTTTTTATATCTTGAATAGCTGCTCCAGTAGAAGAAGTGATTACAGCAATATTATTATTTATTTTATTTATGTTTTTTTTATGTTTGCTATCAAATATTCCTTCAGAATTTAATTTGTCACGTAATTCTATAAATTGTCTATACAAATCACCTACGTTGTCAATTTGTAAATCTTCTACTTTTAATCTGTGTTCTCCATAAGGAAAATAAAAATCTAAATTAGCTTTAATTAATACTTTATCGCCCTCTTTTAAATCTTTATAATCTTGTGCATTAAATTTTAAAGCTTTAATAATAGTATTTTCATCTTTTAATGAAAAGTACATAGTACCTGTAGAATGGAATTTTAAATTAGATACTTCTCCTTTAACATACACTACTTTTAAATATGGATCATTTTGATATTTTTTTTCTAAATATCTGTTTAATGCTGTAATAGTCAAGTATGTTGTTTTTCCATTATTTTCCATATTAATTGTTTGCTACTTTCTCTACTACACCTTTTAAAACTCCGTTAATAAATTTATAACTTTCATCTTTCTCACTATATTTTTTCGATAATTCAACAGCCTCATTAATAGAAACTTTATAAGGTATATCGCTATATTTGATTTCATAGATAGCTATTCTCAATATTTGTCTATCCATTTTTGATAAACGTGAAATTGTCCAACCTTTAAGATTTTCAGAAATAATACTATCTATTTCATCCTTATGATTTTGGATACCATTTACTGTATCTACTACATACGGATTATTTCTAACATCTTCATCTTCTAATTCAAGAACTGTATCAAAATCAAGATCATTATTATCAATTTGAAATAACAGTTTAAAAGTGATTTCTCTTAATTCATGTCTTGTTTTCATAATAATCTCCTATTAATACTCTAATCCTAAAATATTTATGTTAATATTTTTTGTATTTAATTCTGTCATATTGAAAAGTGTATTACGTACATTTTCTTGAACTTTTTTAGCGACTTTAGCTATAGGATAGCCAGCTTTAACGCTGCAAGATATTTCTATCATAAGTTCATTTTCATCAAAATACAATTTAACACCTTTTGAATATTCTTTTTTTCCTATTTTTTCTAACGCTTCTGTTGTAAAGTTACCTAATAATTTTGAGACACCTTCCACTTCTTTTGTAGCAATACTAACTATAACTGCTAAAGCTTGTGGTTTTATCTCTATTGTTCCTAAAGTTTTATTTTCCATTGATATAAACCTCCTAAATTTATAAACTCAATATTATAATATTATACACTATAATAAAGTAATAGTAAACTTGAAAAACACATATAAAAATAAGTGTATATTAATACTAATTATACACTTAAAATTCACTATTTTCTTGTAAAATGTATTATATATTTATAATATACAAATATAACAATAAATATCGCAACAATTTCACTAACAATAACAAGTATATTAAAAAGAGAACTATTTATTATTTGTTGATAGTTAGCTACTTTTTGAAATGAAGTTGCACATATTATTAATGGAAAGGTAAAAGCAGAGAAACTTGGGAAAAATTCTCTATTTAATAGTTTTGGTAAATTCATTAAAATAAAAGTATAAAAAACTATGGCTATAATTACAAGAAAAATAGTTAAATAATAATTTTTATTTGCTATACCAACCATATAACTAGTTAAAAGTAATCCGCCTGGAGCAGCAAGTATAGTTATAGTTGGATATTCTCCAGACATTAAATTTTTATAAATAAATACTCTATATAAAACTATAGGTATTAATATTAAATAGTTAACTAGTGTAAAATAAAAGACTATTTCCCCTAACCATTCTAAATTGTAAGTTTTAGCTGTTACTGTTACTACAGCAGGACCTACGAATGCTATATACCATGTAGGATAAATATTACCTATTTTTCTTTCTTTTATTACATATTTTACAAACACAATACATATAATAATAAGTTGCAATAAAAAAGCTAAAATCCAAAAAATAAAACTATATATTCCTATATATTTCTCAAAATAAGAACTTAATAAAACAATAGACATAGGAAAGGTAGCTACTACCGTTATTAAAATAGGTTTACTAATTATCTCTTTTATACTACTAGAATAAATTATAAATTTTAATAATAATAAAATTACTATTGCAAGTGATAAAAAATTGCATAATAATTGAATTTTACTACTATGTATTTGTAGTAAATTACCTAATGCTACTGTACCCAAAGCAAGACCTGCTATAGGTACTGGAAGATCTTTGATTAATTTCATACATTACTCCTTAATTTTGTTATACAATAATTTTATAATATCTATTAAGAAAATTCAATAAAATAAAAAATACAAATACTGAAAATAATTCAGTATTTGTATTTTTTCTATATTGATAATTCACAATATTTATATGCACTTTGTGCTGCTATTGCTCCATCGTTAGCTGCTGTTACTATTTGTCTAATTTCTTTTTGACGTGCATCTCCTGCGACAAATACTCCAGGTAGTTTAGTTGCTAAATGTTCATCTGTAGGTATGTATCCAAAGTTATCTAATATTCCTAAATCTTTAAATATTTCAGTTTGAGGATTCATTCCTATATAAATAAACACCCCATTTGTCACTATCTCTTTAGTTTCTTCTGTTTTAACATTTTTTACAATTATAGAATTTACTGTACGCTCACCTTTTATTTCTACTGGTATACTATCCCAAACAAATTCTATATTTGATTTTTGAAAAGCTCTTTCTTGTAATATTTTTTGAGCTCTTAATTCATCTCTTCTATGAACAATAGTAACTTTATTAACTATATTTGATAAATAAATAGCTTCTTCTATTGCAGAGTCGCCACCACCTATTACCACTACTTCTTTATTTCTAAAGAAGGCACCATCACATACTGCACAATAACTAACTCCTCTACTTGCAAATTCTTGCTCTCCTGGAATACCTAATAATTTAGCTTCCGTTCCTGTTGCTATAATTACTGATTTAGCTTTATATTGTTTGTCCCCTGCGTTAAGTACTTTTATGTTATTTTCTTCTATTTCTACACTACTAATTTCGCCAAAAGCAAATTCTGTTCCAAATTTTTTAGAATGTTCAAACATCTTCTCAGATAAATCTGGTCCTGATATTTCCTCATATCCAGTATAGTTTTCTATATCTGCTGTTGATAACATTTGTCCACCTGGATATTTTTTTTCTAGCATCAAAACAGACATATTAGCTCTACTTGCATATATTGATGATGTCATACCTGCTGGACCTGCACCTATAATAATTAAATCATATATTTCTTTCATTTTTTCTCCAATCTAACTATTTATATATAATTTTTTCTCTTTTTTGTTTATTAATCTATTGTAAAGTATAAAACTAATTCCTATTAATACTAATAATAAAGATACTAGTTGTGATACTCTAAAAGCACCTATATATAAAGAATCTTCTCTTAATCCCTCAACAAAATATCTTTCTACTCCATACAGTATCATATATGTAGTAAGCACCTCTCCTCTATATAAGTATTTTCTCATTAAAATTAAAATGAAAAATGCTACTAGACACCATAAGCTTTCGTATAAAAATGTTGGCTGATGATAAGCACCTTCTATATACATATTCTGTATTATAAAATCTGGGATTAATAAACTTTGTAATGTTTCTTTACTTACTATATCTCCGTAAGCTTCGTGATTAAAGAAATTTCCCCATCTACCAATAGCCTGCCCTATTAATAAACTAGGGGCTATAATATCTAATAATTTCAAAGTAGATATATTATTTCTTTTAGAAAATAAATAAATTACTATTAATCCTCCTATTAATCCACCGTAAATTGCAATACCACCATCCCAGATAGCAACTATTTTATTAATATTATTAGAATAATAATCCCAACTAAAAATTACGTAGTATAGTCTAGCAAAAATAAATGCAACGGGAACCGCAAGTAACAATAAATCTAATATTTTATCATTGGGAAGTCCTCTTTTTCTAGCTTCTCTTTCAGCTAAGTAATAAGATATAAATATTGCAACAGAAATAATAATTCCATACCAATATATAGGTTTAGAAAATGCATAAAATGCAATTGGGTTTATATAACTATCACTCATTGTCCTACTCCTTATCAGTTGAAGAAATTATTTGATTTCGTAATCTTTCTTCAAATTCTTTGGCTGTATTAATTCCCATTTTATTCAACCTATAATTCATTGCAGCAGATTCAATAATAGTTGCAACGTTTCTTCCAGGTCTTACAGGGACTGTTTTTTTCTCAATTTGAGTATTGTGAATTTTAGTATATTCAGTCGTTAGACCTATTCTATCATAAGCTTTATCGTTATTCCACGTTTCAAGATGAATATTCAAATCAATTTTCTTATCTTCTCTTATAGCTCCCGCACCAAACAATGTCATAACGTTTATAATTCCTAATCCTCTAATTTCTAACAAGTTTTTGATAAGTGGTGAGCCACATCTTCCTATTAAAAATCCATTATCAAGTTCTTTTATATCAACTCTATCATCAGCAATTAACCTATGACCATCTTTTATTAATTCAAGAGCTACTTCACTTTTACCTATACCACTCTCTCCTGTAATTAATACTCCTATTCCATAAACTTCAATAAAAACGCCATGAACCGATGTTTCAGGGGCAAGTTTATTTTGCAATAGATAAGTTATTTTACCCATTAAAATAGTCGTAACATCTGGGCTTCTCAAAATAGGAGTACCATATTTTTTAGCAGCTTCTATTAACTCTTTTGGAACTTCTAAATTTCTTGAGATAATAATACAAGGTGTCTTTCTAGTTGCTAACATTCTAGTTCTTGTTTGTTTTTCTTTATCATTTAATAGACTAAAAAAAGCTAACTCACTAGTTCCTAGAACTTGTATTCTCTTTGGAGTATAGTAGGAGAAGTATCCAGCTAATTCTAATCCTGGTCTTGATATATCCGCTGTTTCTATATTTCTATCAAGCTCATCTTCACCTATTATTACTTCTAATTTTAATTTTTCTACTAAATATCTTGTAGTTACTTTTGTCATATATTCTCCTATGCATAAAATTTATAAAATTGGAGCGGAATTTATCTTCCACTCCACTATATCATTTATTTATATCTTTTTATAATTATTTGCCTATCATTTACATTTATTACAGCATTAAATATAGAAATAAATACAGCTAAACCTAATGCAGAAGCAAAAGAATTTATATGAAAATCTGGTGATAATACATTAGATACTAATAATATTATTAATGCATTTATTATAACTATAAAAAATCCAAATGTTAAAATTATAGGAACAATACTTATAAAAAGAAATACTGGTCTTATAAACTTATAAAACAATGTTATTAAAATAGATCCGTATAATGCATATAAAGGATTTTTTAATTGTAAACTATTACCAAAAAATCCTGAAAAAGCCAAGATAATCAGAAAGTTCACTACTATACTTTTTAATATAGAAACTAATTTAAAATTTCTAGATATATTATTCATAAGCATATCAATCCTTATTATTTATTAAATTCCTCTGTAATTTGAGGTACTACTTGTTTTTTCCTTGATACAACTCCATTTAATGTCATAATATTGTTAACTAATGTTTTATTAAATGAAGCGGCTACTTTATCTTTTTGCTCACCTAAAACTAATACTTCAGAATTAGATGTTAGTATATTAGTAATAACAAAAACAAATGCATCTAAGTCTTTACTAGTAATTTCTTGGTTTATTACATTTTCTATTTCTTCTTGACGATTAATAACTTCATCGGCATCTACAGTATTTATTTGAGCTATTACCAGCTTTTTATCATTTAACACAAATTCTTTTGCATCAATGCTAACTAATTCTTGAGCAGTTTTTTTAGTTGTAGAAGCGCCAGCTTTTAGCATGTTAAGTCCATATTCATCAATATTTACATTTGCTATTTGGGCTAATTCTTCAGCTATATGTTTATCAGTAACAGTACAAGTAGGTGATTTAAATAATAAAGAATCAGATATTATAGCTGATAACATAAGTCCTGCCATTTGTTTATTAATAGTTACTTCTTGTTCATTATAAATTTTTTTCAATATAGTTGCAGTACAACCTAATGGCTCTGCTCTGTAGTATAGCGGAGCAGCAGTTTCAAAGTTAGCTATTCTATGGTGATCTATAACTTCTTTTACAACTGCTTTTTCTATTCCATCTGCTGATTGTTGTTTTTCGTTATGATCTACTAAAATTACTTTTTGTCCTTCTGAAACATTTTCTATAAGTCTTGGTACATCAACACCGAAATATTCTAAAGCATATTTCGTTTCATCATTAATTTCTCCCAAACGAACAGCTTCTGTATCCATTCCTTGTAACCTTTTTAAATTATTATATACTATAGCAGAACATATAGTATCTGTGTCTGGGTTTTTATGCCCAAAAATTAAAACTTTACTCATAATAAAACTCCTTTAATTTTTTTATTTTATAATTCTTTTTTTGCTAAGGATAAATCTATATGACAGTATCCTGTAGGATTTTTATCTAGATATTTCTGATGATATTCTTCAGCATCAACATAATTGTTAACTTCTTGAACTTCTACAGCAATTTTCTTATCATAACTCTTTTGCAATTCATTTATATAAGATAATGCTTCTTTTTTTGTATTTTCATCACTGTAGTAAATTCCTGTTCTATATTGTCTTCCAACATCTTCTCCTTGCTTATTTACACTAACAGGATCTATAATTCTAAAATAATGATGGAATATTTCATTCAAAGTGATTATATTAGTATCATACTTTAAATAAATAACTTCTGCATGATCGGTTTCATTTACTTTTTTGTAAGATGTGTTTTTAGTAGTTCCATTACTATAACCAACTCTAGTCTCTACTACTCCATCTAGTTGTTGGAAGTATCCTTCAACTCCCCAGAAACAACCTCCTGCTAAATAAATTTCATTAATCATATTATCATCTCCTTTATTCAAGCCTACATGAGTCTCGTAAAATTTTCTGTTCTCTACTTTATAATTATATATTATAGCATTAATTTCTGCACCTATAATCAATAAATAGCCTGTAAAATACAACCACATTATAAACAACATAATTGCGCCTATTGATCCATAGGTTTTAATATAACTAGAAAAATGATCTATATAATATCCAAACATCTTACTCAGTACAATCCAAGATATGGTTGCAAAAAATGCTCCTGGCATTGCATGAGAAATTTTTAGCTTAACGTTTGTTGCTAAAACGTATAAAAATACAAATATAAAAAAAGTAAAAAACAATGGTAATAAATATGTTACATAATTCCAAATAGTATAAAACTGTTCATCAAAATTAAATTTATGAAATAGAAGCCATGTTATTTGTCGGCCAAATACTAGTAGCACTAGCATTATAAACATTGCTATCATAATTATAACAGTAAAGATTATACTGATTAACTTCACTACTATCCACATTCTCTCTTCTTTTACTCTAAATGCAATATTAAAAGCGTACATCAACCCGTAAATTCCATTGGAAGCAGACCATAAAGTAAAGATAACTCCTATTGTTAATATGGTATTACTTTTATTATTTAATACCTCACTAATCATACTAAATATATAATCTCCTAAAATACCTGGTGCTAAAGAATTAATTTTCTTTAGCAAATAGGCTTGATCAATATTAAAGTATGGCGTAAGTGCAAGTGCAACTACAAGTAAGGGTAATATTGATAGTATAAAATAATAACTAAGATTGGCTGACAATAACGACACATCATCATACATCATTCTATAATATATTTCTTTTGAAAATTTTTTAAAAGTTAACTTATTTTTAGGATATTCATCTACAAAAGAATAATTTTTTTCTGGAATAAGCATACTATAAAATAAATTTAGCTACTGTTCTAGCTACCCCGTAATATTTTGGAATTGATGATAATTTAAAAAATTTCTTATTATTTAACTTATCAAAATCCTTTTTATCAACTACAACAAAATTTTTATCCTCTAAATAATTTTTGTAGTCATTTATTCTTTCTAATTCTGCTGCTGAATATCTTTCATTTTTATTCATTAATTTTTTTACTACTATTGCACCTGCAACAGCAAATAATAAAAATTTTGTTTTCTTATTCATCATTACCTCCGATTGAAAACATTATTAACATATTATAACATTATTATATACTTCTTTCAATTCTATAATATTAAAAATAAAAAAACGACACCATTTGGTATCGTTCTTAATTATTTACTCAAGCTTGATTTGTATCTAGCAGCTGCATTTTTGTGTATTAAGTTTGTTTTCGCAGCTTTATCAATTTTTTTGAAAGCTAGGTTCACTAATTCTGCAGAATTATCAGCACCCTCAGCTTTAGCTAATTTTGCTTTTTTAATAGCTGTACGCATCTCAGATTTTTTAGCTGAGTTAGCAGCATTAATTTTTGCATCTTTACGTACACTCTTAACTGATGATTGAATATTTGGCATTCGTTTCACCTCCCACATTGTTACTACTTTTACTAAGAAATATTAATTAATATTCTTAATTACGAATAATTAAGTGTTGTTAAAAATACAACTATCTAATTTTAACATATAGATTTAAACATTTCAATAGTTTTTTATTAATATTTACAACTATTGTAATTTTTCTATTAATCTATTTATAAGTAGGTCTAACTCCATATATTTATCTATATAACTAGATTTTAATTTTTCATCGCACTCTTTACATAAAATTAAACATTCCATAAGTTTTTTTATAGAATAATTATATGTATATTGAGTAGCTAATTGGATTCTATAAGGATGCATATTTAATTTGGTAGCAATATCCTTTTGATTATAATTTTCTTGTAATAAAACCTTTACTTTATAGTAAGTTCTAAGTTGCCCAGCTATTAATGACAACAGAAAAATAGGCTCTTCTCCTTTTAATTTTAAATTATTATAAGTATTACGTAATTCAATATAGTTTTTAGAAAATAAAGTATTTGTCAAAGTAAAAACATCATACTCTGTACTTTTGGTAACTAATAATTCTATATCTTCTTTATCAACTACTTTTTTGTCAAAAGTATATAGTTCTAATTTTTCTAACTCTCTTTTTATACCTACAAAATCTAATCTACTAAAATCTAAAAAAAACATTATATTTTCTTTTGATATGTATATATTTTTCCTTTGAAAATATTGTTCTACATATAATGCTAAGTCCTTAGCTTTAAACTCAGAAAAAGATTTTACTTCTCCTAATTCTTTAATTATTTTTGTTATTTTTTTTCTACTATCTATGCTTTCTCCACATTTAAAAATTAAAATAACATCTTTATTTATGTTATCAAAATATTCAATTAACTTATTTGCATTATGCTCTACTTTGACTTTTTTGAGTTTACTTTCTAAAAATGTACTATTATCGGCAACAATAACTTTTTTATTAGAAAATAATCCTGTACTCTGACATTCATAAATTATATCCTCAATAGTAGTTTCTAACATATTATATTTTATATAAGTAAAGCTATCTAATTCAGAATTTAAATGTTTTTTCGCTAATTTATCTTGATATTCTAAAATAGCTTCTCTATTTTCTCCATACAGTAAATATATATTTTTCATTTTCTTCCTTAACTAATATCGTATTTTTTACCATTGTAACTTAGTATAATTTTATCATTATCTACATTAAAAGCAATATCGTTAATTTTGTATATTCCTTTATCTAAAAAATTTACATTGATATTTTTAAATTTTGCTATATTTATAATTTCTTTTATTTTATCATCTTCTTCAATATTTTTCAGAACAATTAAATTCTTTATTTTGTCAGTTCCTATTAAGTTACGTGCATAACCTATATCTCTACTATTCTTTTTAGAAATAATTAAATAATCAATATAGTATATACCTTCATATCTTAATATATTGTCATATTCTCTCATTATATCATAACTCTTATCTTTTTTTCTAAAATCTTTGTAGTATTCTTGGAAATTGTTAGAGGTATTAACTAAATAAGATGTTTTATTTTTTTTAACAAAGTAAACTGATCTATTAGTTATTGTTAATTTTTCAAATTTATCTTCAGAATATAATCTAGTAGAACCTAAAATCAATATTAAAATGATTAATATAATACTCGATTTTTTGTAATTTCTTTTATTTAAAAAAATTAGAAATAAAAATATAAAAAAAGTTAAAATATAGATTAATAAATTTTCTTGCTTGCCTATATGTATATAATTAGCAACTTTAAGAAAAAATCCTTCTAAATAGTCACTAATATAAAATACGGTATTTAGTACTGGAACGAACACATAATTAAATAAATCAACACTTATAAGAAAATTAATATAAGAAATTAAAATTAAGGGGAAAATAATTATCGTAAAATAAGGAACGAAGATAACATTACTAAAAATAGATATAAAAGAAAGTGTATAAAAATTTGCTAAGCTAATTGGCACGCCTGCAATATATGATATAAAACTTATTTTAAATAATTTTATAACATAATTATTGTTAATATTTATGCACGGCTCAGACATTATTAAACTAAATGTAACTAAAAATGAATATTGAAAACCTATATGAAATATATATAGAGGATTTACTAATAATAAAATCATAAATGTCAATAATAGAGAAGATAAAGATGAAATCTTTTTTCTAAAAATTATATATAAAATGACCATAAAACTTGCTCTTAAAGTAGATGGTTGTAGCCCTGTAAGAATATTATATAGAGGTAATGTTATAAAAAGTATAGATTCTATTATAAAATCACTAATATTAAAATAACGAAGAAATATATACAATAACGAAACTAATGTAGCTATATGTAATCCAGATATAGCAAGTAAATGGCTTATTCCTAGTTCTCTATAAGATTCAATATAATCATTAAACATATTACTTTTGTCGCCGTATATTAATGCTTCAAAATAGCCACTTTTATTAAACTTTATATTACTTTCTATATTTTTAATAAATTTTAAACGAAAACTTTGAATTTTTCTATAAATGCTACTATATTGCTCATCTTCTATAGCTATTATTTTCTCTATACTATAAACTTTGAAAATACCTTGATTGTTATTGTATTCTTTGCTATTAAAAGAATAGTAATTTTTCTTTTCTTTTATATCGTCAATTGTTCCTTCTGTATATAAAGTACCTCCTAAAAACGAATTTTTGAAATATTGCTTTTCTTTTTCACTATTAATTTTATAATTAATTATTACTTTCTCGTCACTTATATAACCTACTGTCTTCAAAAAATCTCCATTTATTGAAATATTATCAACAATTTCTACTTCATGATATTTTTTATCATTATAAAATATAGAATGATTATTATTTTGAATATACCCGCTTCTAATAAAAAATGCCAAAAATATTACAATTAATAACGTAATATTTTTAGCATTAAAATATCGTTTATTTAGTATTGATAAAATTAAGAATAACAAAATTAAGAAAAATGTTAGTAATGTATTGAAATTTACTAATACTGCTATTAACGATAACAATGCTAAGAGAAAAATTTTCATTGTTTTAACATTCGTGCTATTATTAAGTCATTATTATAATCTATTTTTCGCACTTTTACTCCTGATTTTTTTAACAATTCTTCAGCATATTCATTGTTACGATAATCGTTAGCATAACATATTTCTTTTATTCCTGATTGTATAATAGATTTAGTACAATTTAAACAAGGAAAATGGGTAACATATATAGTAGCTCCTTCTGTAGAAACTCCAAATTTAGAACATTGTAATATTGCATTAATTTCTGCGTGAATAGTTCTAATACAATGCCCATCAATGACTTTACATTCTGAATCTATACAATGTTCATCGCCTTTTATAGAACCATTATACCCACCAGATATTATACGCTTATCCCTTACTATTGTAGCACCAACACTTAATCTATTACAAGTAGATCTAAGTGATAATAAATGGCTCTGCGCCATAAAATATTCATCCCAACTTAATCTTTTATCCATTATAATTTTTTCTCCTTAAACTTCTATTTCATCTTTTATTTTTTCAAAAGTACCTTTACCTATACCTTTTACTTTCATAATATCTTCTTTTTTTGAAAACTGTCCTTTATTTTCTCTATAATCAATAATTGCTTTAGCTTTAGTTTCCCCTACACCACTTATATTCATAAGTTGTTCTTTAGTAGCTGTATTAATATTTATTATTTTACTATTAGTTTCATTATTAGAAATGGAAGGTATTTTTTCTCCAATTTTGGGTACTATTATTAACATTTGGTCAGTAACTTTTTGACTTAAATTAATATTTGATGTATCTGCATCTTCTAGTAGTCCACCTGCCATATCTAAAACATCTTTTATCCTATTATCTTTTTCTAACTCATAGACACCAGGATTTTTCACAGCACCTTTTATATCAATAAAAATTTTTTTTGTTTCCTCTTTTGATTCTGAGGGCGATTCTTCATTAAATTCTTTAACTAATTCATAATTATTTGAATCAATTTTTTGTTCATTATTTTTAATTACAAAATGAAAAATAATTGAGCCAATAATTATGCTAGTTACTAATGCTAAAACTATTGTTTTTATATTTTGTTTAATAAATACAATAATCTCTTCCTTTTCAAACTTCATATACTTCACCTTGCCTTTATAATCTCATTATAATATATTGATTATAGCTAAGTCAAAGCATATCATAAGATATTTTAAAGTAATATTTATTATTTATATTTATATTATATAATTATAAAATTAACTACTTTATTACTTCTCACTTAATAAAATTTATGCTAAAATAATAAGATATTAACTTATCGAGGTGATTTTTTGTCAACTATTTATTTAGATTACGCAGCTACATCATTAAAACATTTTGACATACTAAAAAATACAATTAATGAATTAGAAAATATTTATGCTAACCCTAGTAGTAATCATACTTTGGGTAAAAAAAATAATAAATTGTTAAATAATGCCAGAAAATATATTTCACAAACTATTAATGCCAAAGATAGTGAAATAATTTTTACATCTGGTGGTACAGAAGCTAATAATATGATTTTTAATCATATTTTAAATAGTTATGAATCAGGAGAAATAATAATTTCTAATATTGAGCATTCTTCTATAATTGAATGTGCAAATAAATTAGAAGATAAAGGTTTTAAAATAATAAAACTAGAAGTAAATAAAGATGGCGTCATATCTTTAAATCACTTAAAAAAAGTTATAACAGAAAATACTGTACTAGTATCTATTATGTTAGCTAATAACGAAACTGGTGTTATACAACCTATAGATAAAATAGCCGATATTGTTAAACAACATAATATATTGCTCCACAGTGATATAGTTCAAGCTTTTGGAAAAATTAATATAGATGTTAAAAAGTTAAATCTAGATTTTGCTTCAGTATCTGCTCATAAGATTGGAGCTACTAATAATTTTGGATTTTTGTATGCAAAAGATAGTAAAATAACTCCTTTAATAATTGGTGGTGGACAAGAAAATAACCTAAGATCTGGAACTAGTGATGTGTTAGGAGCTGTGATGCTAGAGAAATGTTTGCATAGAACATTAAACTCCCAGAAAACATTAGAAGATATGAAAAATTATTTTATAACTTGCTTAAAAAATCATAAAGTATCATTTGAAATTAATGGAAGTAATATACACTCTTTACCTAATATATTAAATATTTATTTCAAGAATATTGAAGCTCAGAGATTAATAACTTTTTTAGATGCAAATAATATTTTCATATCCGGGGGATCAGCTTGTAGTTCTGGAAGTTTCAAAGGGAGCAGAATAATAGCTAGTATGTATAATGATGAACGTGCAGAAAAATCTGTTCGAATAAGTATAGGTTACTATACAACTAAAGAAATGATAGATATAACTGTAAATAAAATAAAAGAACTAGAAAATAGAATTTTAATGAGAGGTAAATAATGATACAAAAAAAAGTTGTTGTTGGTATGAGTGGCGGTGTTGATTCTTCCGTTGCTGCATATCTATTAAAAAAACAAGGATATGATGTTGTGGGTGTCTTTATGAAAAATTGGGAAGAAAAAGATGAAAATGGACATTGTACAGCAGAAGATGATTATAAAGATGTAATAAAGGTATGTGAACAATTAGACATTCCGTACTATTCTATTAATTTCGAAAAAGAATATTGGGATAAAGTATTTACTTACTTCTTAGATGAATATAAAAAAGGTCGTACCCCTAACCCAGATATTATGTGTAATAAAGAAATTAAATTTAAAGTATTTTTGGATTATGCTTATGATTTAGGTGCTGACTTTGTAGCAACTGGACATTATGCTAGAACTAAAGTAGTTAATGATGAAACTTTATTACTTCGTGGTATTGATAATAATAAAGATCAAACTTATTTTTTAAGTCAATTATCACAAAGCCAAATTAATAATATACTATTTCCTATTGGAGATTATGAAAAATCTCAAGTTAGAAAAATTGCTGAAGAAGCTAAACTTGTAACTGCAAAAAAGAAAGATTCAACTGGAATTTGTTTTATTGGAGAAAAAAATTTCCGAGAATTTTTAAGTAGATATCTACCTGCACAAAGAGGAAAAATGATTGATTTAGATGGTAATATTCGTGGTGAACATCACGGTTTAATGTACTATACTATTGGTCAGAGACATGGTTTAGGTATAGGTGGAACAAAAGATACAGATGGAGAAGCATGGTTTGTTTGTGGCAAAGATTTGGAAAAAAATATTTTATATGTCTGCCAAGGATTCCATAATCCTGCTTTATATTCGGACAGTTTATTAGCAAGTTCATTATCATTCTTATCAGATAATACTACGCCTAATTCATTCGAATGTACAGCTAAATTTAGATATCGTCAGCAAGATGTTAAAGTTCAAGTAGATGTATTAGATAACGATATAGTAAAAGTTAATTTTTTAGAACCTGTAAGAGCAGTTACCCCAGGCCAAGCAGTCGTATTCTATAAAGAAGAAGTTTGCTTGGGTGGAGCTTTAATTGATGAAGTTTACAAAGACAATAAAAAATTAAAGCTTTAAAATTAAAAAGCCTAATATTTTGAAATGTTCTTATATAAAACATTTCAAAAATATTAGGTCTTATTTTTTATCCTATTATTTCGTTTTTACATTTTCCTGTTTCGATATACTCTTTTAAGTTCTCAAAACTAGTTTCAACCATATTTAGAACTGCTTCATCTGTGTAGCTTCCCATATGTGGAGTTATTAACACTTTAGGATACATAGATACTAATTTTTCTACACGAGCATCTGCTATATTTTGATTTTCTAGATTTTTGAAGAAAAATGCTGATTCTCCTTCTATAACATCAAGTCCAGCAGCAGAAATTTTTCCACTCTCTAATCCTTCAATTATTGCATCTAAATCTTGTAATTCACCTCTAGCAGTGTTTATTAAAATTGCTCCGTCTTTCATTTTGCTAACAAAATCTTTAGTAACAACTTTTCCATTTTCTTTAATAAAAGGACAATGTAAAGTAATTATATCACTTTTAGCTATTAGTTCATCTAATTCTACTTGTGTACAAATATGATCTACTCCTTCTTTCTTAAAAGCATCATATGCTAATACATTAGCACCTAGCCCTTTAAATAGAGTCGCACTAGTTAATCCTATTCGCCCTATTCCTACAACTCCTACTGTACAATTTCTTATTTCTTTAGAAAACATTTGTGCATCTACAGTAAAGTCTTTCTTGCTAGTTTTATTTGCTGTATAAGCAACGTTTCTTAGCAACGTCATACCCAAAGTAACTGCTAATTCAGCAATTGCATTAGGAGAGTACCCTGGAACAAAAGCGGTTTTAAAGCCATTCTCTTTAGCATATGCTACATCTATATGATCTACACCTACTGTTCTAGTAAGAACGTATTCTACACCAAATTCTTTAAATAGATCTAGATTTTCTTTATTAGCCCAACAGTTTCCTCTTAGTATTACGCAGTCATAACCTTTAGCTAACATAACATCTTCTTTAGTTTTTACATAGTTAGGAACTAAAGTCATATCGAAGTTGAATTTTTTATTAACTTCTTCAAAAATTGCTTTTTCTACATCACGAACACCGTAACACAATACTTTCATTTTGTTTCTCCTTTATAAATTAATTATTTAATTATTAAAAAAATCCTTTTAAAGCTGTACCTACTACAATCCAAAAAATTATAGCTGCCACTGCTAATACTGTCGCTAAAAGAGACGCATTACTTGCTAAAAGTTGTTCTCTTTCATATTTAATAGCATAAGCTACTGCTACAGTTGCAGGTGGAGTTGCTAACATTATGATAATCGCCATAACCGCATCATAACTCATAGGAAGGATAGGTCTTATAGCCATTATTATTACAACAAATATTGCAGGTACTAACATTAATTTTGCAAAAACATAGAACCAAACCAATTTATCTTTAACAGCATCACCTAATTTAATATTTCCTAGTGTAATTCCTATCGCTAACCAAGCTAGTGGTGATGATAATCCACTTAAATATTTAATAGCAGCAAATACCCAAGGAACTGTCTTATCAATACGCAAGAAAGCATAGCTAACTTCTTTTCCATTTTCAGTGATATTTACTTGTGGTAAACTACCTTGGAATATCCAAATAATTAAACCTGCAAATGTTGCAATAATAATAGGATTTCCAAAAATTGCTTTTAAGTTTTTCTTTTCAAATTTTGTACCACTCATTCTTACAAGTCCGTACGAATATAAAAACACACGATAAGCTATATTAAAAATATTAGCATATAATGTACCTACTGTTCCTAAGAATCCGTTTATGATAGGTATACCAAAAAACGTAGTTGATCCGAATGTTGTTAATACTGATAACGTAGTTTTTTTGTCACCTTTTTGTTTGAAGAAAATAAGTTCTCCTAGTACTATAAGAATAACATATGCTACAAACCCGAATATAAAAACGTTAAGTCCGGTAGTAAAAGTTTCTTTTGTAATATTTACCATAAATGCTTGAAACGCAAGAGCTGGTAATGTCACAGATAGCATTATGTTACTAAGAACTTTCCCGCTTTCTGGACCTACAATATTTTTTTTACGAATATAATAACCTATTAAAATAATAGAGATCGTAGAAAATATTGCGCCTAAAAAGCTATTTGATAATATAATCTTACTCATATCTCCCATTAGTAAAATTCTCCTTAAAATATATATTTTTCATTGTATAACTGAATTATAACAACATTAAACATTATAACTCTATTTAATTATATAATCAAGTACATTTTTAGAAGAAGCTTAAAGATATCGCTTAAATTAATATTAAATAAATAAAATACTGTTATAATAAATAAAAAATATTAAAATAGTACACGACTAAATTAATATTTTTTATTGCGTATATAAATATTACTAATATAT
>NZ_JACBYC010000083.1 GCF_013415425.1 Gemella sp. GH3
TATTAACTCAAATAAAGCAATATTGTATATTTCTAATATTCTAAAATTATAATAACGTTTTTTTATTATTTTATCAGCTAACTTCCTAGCTTTTTCTATATCGTATTTTTTACCTTTTTCATTATACATTTTTACTATTTCTTTAGTCAATTTATTAGAATTATTACTTAGAATTTTATTTAAATTATCATTAGTATATGTTTTATATATTTCTTCAAGTAATTCTGAAAGTAAATATAATTTTTTATTATCTACATCAGTATACTTAAATTTATTTTTCTGAATATTTTGTCCTGTACTTTCATTAAACTTTTTCAAAAAATTTAATAATACTAAAATTTCTTCCTTATTTTTTAATATATTGTAATAATTATCATTATATATTAGTCGTGATTTTGCAAGCATTATAATGATAAATATAGAAGATAGTAATAAAATAATTATTGTAAAAAATATTTTACTATTATAAAATTTTAATATTAAATAAAACATAATAGAAAATATTAATAGTATCAAAAATACAAAAAATTGAGTATTCAAAAGTAACTTAATATTTTTTGAACTACTATATTCTAGTATAAATAATACATTTATTATAACCGTCACAGTAAATATACTTACTACTAATTTATTAATAGGATGATAAGTATATGCTAAAATTAGGTAAATTATAGAAAAAACATACATATATTTATAATTTTTAGATATATGTTTAATAGTTTCCACACAATCCTTAAGCTCTTCCTTACCAAATTTTAATATATTTAATATTATTTTTATCATAAAACTTATATTTAGTTACCTCCTATTCTGTATTACATAAAATAACACTACTAAATTCAGTAGTGTTATTTATTTTGTTACCTTATCTCTGCTCCATTAGGAATATCCTCGTTAATCTCAACTACTCTTAGTATTCCGTCTTTTTCTGCTGATAAAATCATTCCTTCACTTAATTCACCGCAAAGTTTAACTGGTTTCAAATTAGCTACTATTGCCACTTTTTTACCGATTAATTCTTCTGGTTTATAATATTTTGCAATCCCAGAAACTATTTGTCTCGTATGATTACCAACATCTAATTTAAATTTTAATAATTTTGAACTTTTTTTAATTTTTTCACACTCTAAAACTTGAGCAACTCTTAATGAACTTTCAAAAAATTTGTCTATAGTTATTTCTTTTGCTAAAGGAACGTAATTATCTTCCTTATTATCACTATTTTCCAAATTTTCTAAAGCTTTTGATGACATTTGTGATTTTATATATTCTATCTCGTCTTGTTTTTCAAATCTTGGGAATATTGGAGTTGGCTTTTCTACCACTTTGTTATTACCTTCAAACACTCCAAAAGTAGTAACTGTTTCGTAATTTAAATATTGTTCATCTATATTTAATTGCCTAGCAATTTCTATTGGTGCTTTCGTCAAAAAAGGAGAAATTACAATAGCTGCTATACGCAATGATTCTGCCAAATAATTCATAACTTTAGATAATTCTTCTTGCTTTTTGTCATCTTTAGCTAATACCCAAGGCATAGTTTGGTCTATATATTTATTAGTTCTTGATATAAATTTCCATACACTTTCTAAAGATCTAGAAAATTGCATAGTATCCATATATTTCTCATAATTTTCTACCATTTCTTTTGCACAATTAATTAAATCTTTGTCAACGTCATTATCAGTTTTCACAAAACTAGGTATAATTCCATCACAATACTTGTTTATCATCGAAATAGTTCTATTTAACAGATTACCTAAATCATTAGATAAATCTGAATTAATTCTGTCGATAAAACTCTCTGGCGTGAAAATACCGTCTTGACCAAAAGGAACTTCTCTCATTAAATAGTATCTTACTGCATCTAGTCCATATCTTTCTATAAGCATATATGGTTCTACAACGTTCCCTTTTGATTTACTCATTTTTCCATCTTTCATAAGTAGCCATCCGTGACTAAATATTTGTTTTGGCAATGGTAAATCTAGAGCCATAAGTAATATAGGCCAATAAATCACATGAAATCTTACTATCTCTTTTCCTACCACATGGACATCAGCAGGCCAATATTTATTAAATAATTCTTCACTGTCATCTGTTTTATAGCCAAGTGCCGTAATATAATTGACTAAAGCATCTATCCAAACATAAATAACATGTTTTGGATCCGATGTTACTTTAACTCCCCAATCAAAAGTTGTTCTAGTAACTGCAAGATCTTCTAATCCCGGTTTTATAAAGTTATTTAGCATTTCTGTTTTACGTGCTTCTGGTAAAATAAAATTAGGGTTTTCTTCGTAATATTTTACTAAACGATCTGCATATTTGCTCATCTTAAAGAAGTAACAATCTTCTTTTACTAATTTGACTTCATTACCACTAGGCGCAATACCACCAATCATTTTTCCATTTTCATCACGAAAAACTTCTGATAATTGCGTTTCTGTAAAATATTCCTCATCACTTATAGAATACCACCCCTCATATTGACCCAAATAAATATCTCCTTGTTTTAGAAGTTGATCAAATATTTTAGCTACTGCTTTTTCGTGATAAGAATCTGTAGTACGAATAAACTTATCGTATTTAATATCCATTGCTTTCCATAGTTTCTTTATATCAGCAATCATACCATCTACATACTCTTGTTCACTTAATCCTTGTTCTTTTGCTTTTTGTTGTATTTTTTGACCATGTTCATCAGAACCTGTTAAAAAAAATGTATCATAACCTTTTTCTTTTTTATATCTGCTCATTGTATCACATGCAACAGTAGTGTAAGCATGCCCTATATGCAATTTACCGCTAGGATAATATATAGGGGTTGTTATATAAAATGTTTTTTCTGACATCGTTGTATCCTTTCCTGAAAATTTAATTATAGCTGTTAATATTTTACCACAAAACAGCACTATATGTATACATAAATTCTATATTAAAGCAATATAAAAATGAACTTTATTATATAATAAAGTTCACTAATACTAAAGTTATTTTATTCTTTGAAATGTAAAATGCTTAAAAAATTGTAAAATATTAACTATTACAAAATATATAACGACATAATAATAAATAAATTCAATAGCAACATTAGATTTTAAAATAAATGTTATAGAAACTAATAACAGTAATAAATTAATAGAAACTTCTATTTAACCTATAAGAGGTAATTTAGAAATTTTTATAAGTTGTATTATAAGCAATAAAGTTAAAATAATTAAAATAAAATATTTTACATTATCTATAAAAATATTAGGAAACTTTTTGGCATTCCAAAAAGTTATGTGTCGTACTACTCCCATTTTCGCATCTTTCAAATTATTCCAATATAATATAGCTACTGTGAAAATAACTTCTAATGAAGTTATTATAAAATATAAATATTTATTTTTTATATTTTTCATTTTTCCTCCTAAATATAAATATTTGTAAAAAACTGTTGACTAAAGTGTCAACAGTTTTCTTCTTTATTTATAATCATTTTTTGCATCTGGTTTAGTAGTTTTATCTTTATTTATATCAACTGGTAGACTACTATCCATCTGCCAATCATTCCATCCACCGTCATAGAAGTAAGTATTAGCCCTACCTGTTAATTGTGTCATAAACCAAGGTATTCCATTTCTCCAACCTGTTCCACAATATAGAGCTATTTTATCATCTTCTGAAATTTCTTGCAATGCCCATAAGTTATAAATTTCTTGTGGATTTCTCAAAGTTCCATCTGGATCATAATAATCGTCCATATTGCTAGCACTTGTTCCTGAGAAACCATATATTGCTCCTTGAGGTTCCCCTGCTCTTTCTATATAATCATATCCGCTAGTTTTTCCTGTATATTCATCCCACGAACGAATACTTACAAGTTTTATTCCTTCTTCTTTCGCCCTAGTTGCCATTTCTTGTGCTTTAGCAATTGTATACTCGGGATTAGCTGGAACATCTATACCGAATTCTTTTTCTTCTGTAGGAGTGTTTACTTTAGTTTCTGTTTCTCCTCCAGCATCTTTCCAAGATTTCAGACCACCATTTAAGATTCTTACGTCTTTAACTCCTAGCCATTTTAGTGCATAATTAACACGGAAAGCAGCAGAAGCATCGTCAGAATAAAGAACAACTGTAGTATCACTAGTAATTCCTTGCTTCAAAGCATTTTCTTTTATTTTTTCAGCAGTTTGTAAATTCCATACTGGACCTTCTTCTATCCAGTCTGTATTAAAGTGATATGAACCTTTTATATGTTCTTTATTATATGCTTTCGCTTTATCTGTTTCTCCCCAAGATACTTCGAACACTTTATAATTGTTGTTATCATAAGTTTCTGGCTTTTCTCCACTTGTTAATTTCTTAACCCACTCTGCTGATACTAATGTATTATAGTGAATGTAACTTACAATATTTTCCTTATTATTATCATTATTTGCGTATTCTTTATAATCTTCAAATTTAAATACTTCATAGCCTAGCTTACTAAACTCATCAGCTACTTTTGTTAGATTTTCTTTGTTAGTATCATAGAGAACTACTTTTTTGTTAATGTCTATCCCTTTGTCACTAACATATTTTTTTAATTTATCTTTTGCAACATTCCCTACAAAAGTTGAACTGTATTGAATAGCATTTTTTAAATGCCCTCCATATTTAACCTCACCATTAGTAAAACCATTAAATAAATCATCACTTCTAGTATCGACAAATTGATAGTCCGATTTATTAATTGCATTTTCAAAATCTGTTAAATTTATAGTTTTTACTTCTTTAACCTCTACTTTGTCATTGTTATTACTGTTAGTTGTATTACTAGATGTAGAACATCCCGTAACTACCAGTCCTGCTGCTACCAAAATAGGTGTTAATTTTTTGAAGTTAATCATTTGTTTTCTGTGGTAACCTACCACTTTACCTCCTAGTTTTTTACAATAATATTATAACATCTAACATATTTTTTGTAAATATAACATGAAAAACGATAACATAAAAATATTCAGTATAGAGATTTTTTTCTCCATACTGAATATTATATAACCTTTATTTAATTTGTTTTCTAAGTGCCGTCAATGTATTACGCATTAACATAGTTATTGTCATAGGTCCAACTCCACCTGGCACCGGAGAAATATATTTTACTTTTTCTTTAACAAAGTCAAAATCAACATCTCCCACTAATTTATCATTTTTATAGTTATTTCCTACATCTATAATAAGAGAATCTTCTTTATAACTATAATTATCTCCTAAAAAATGAGCTATTCCTACACAACTAACTATAATATCTGAGTTTGCTATAAGATTTTTTAAATTTATAGTTTTAGAATGGGCTATAGTAACTGTTGCATTTTCGTGAATTAATAAATTAGCAATTGGCTTTCCTACTATGTTGGATCTACCTATAACTAAAGCATTTTTTCCCTCTATATTTATATTAGTAGATTTAATTAATTCAAGTATTCCTAGTGGAGTACACGGTATCAAATCAGCCTTTCCTACCGAAAGCTTTCCTATATTAACAGGATGAAATCCATCAACATCTTTGATAGGAGATATTTTTTCTAAAACTGTATCAGAATTTATATGCTTTGGCAAAGGCAATTGAATTAATATACCATTAATGCTATCATCGTTATTTAGTTTATTTATCTCTAATAATAGTTCTTCTTCTGTAGTATTTTCTGGTAGTTCAATCTTTATAGAGTTAATACCATTTTCTAAGCAAGCTTTATGTTTAGCATTTACATAACTTTTAGAGGCTCTATTATCTCCAACCAGTACAACAGATAATGTTGGATTTATTCCTAACTTTTTAAATTCTTCTGCCTCTTTTTTTATTTGATTTCTAGTACATAGTGCTATCTTTTTTCCATCTATTATATGAGCCATACTCCCTTACCTCCTAAAATTTATCTTTAACTTAGATACATTTTCCGTTCCATTTAATATTCTTTTTATATTACTTCTATGCATATAAATAACCAAAACACACATAGCTACCAAAATAAATCTATACATACCTTCACCATATAATGTTATATATGCAGATCCTATTGCAGATATTATTATACTTCCTAATGATACATATCCAGTAAGTAGTAAATTTACAAAAAATACTACAATCAAAATTAAAGCTAAATAGGGATAGAAATATACAAATAATGATGAGCCTGTAGCGACAGATTTCCCTCCTCTAAAATTAGCAAATATAGGAAACATATGCCCTATCATAGCAAATGCTCCAAAAATAATTATATAATCTACATCACCCAAAATAAAACTAGCAAATTTAAGACTAAGGTAACCTTTAGCAAAATCTAAAAAGAATACTACAAGTCCTGCTTTTCTCCCTAGTATTCTCATTGTATTTGTAGTTCCTAAATTACCACTTCCTAAATTACGAATATCTGTTCTAAAAAATATTTTCCCTATTATTAAGGCAAACGGAATAGATCCTAGTAAATAAGAAAATATTATTAATGAAATTATATTTATCATAATTGTTACCTTATAGTTACTCCATAATCAAGTAGCACTTTTTCTACTTTATTATGAACTTTATTAATATCTTCTTCTGTCAATGTTTTATCTTTGTCACTGTAAGTTAAAGTAATTGCTATAGATTTCTTATCTGCTGGTAATCCTATACCCTCATAAATATCAAATAATTCAACATTATAAATCAATTTATCATTTATATTAGTTATAACGTCATAAATATTCTGATATTCATCTGAACTATCTATTAACATTGCTATATCTCTTGTTACTTTTGGATATTTAGATATTTCTTCATATTTAGGATTAACTTTCTCCTCAAACACTACTTTATCTAAATCAATTTCAAATACATATGATGTATTTATATCATTATCTTTAGTATACGATGGGTGTAATTCTCCTATAAATCCTATTTCATTATTTTTATAAAACACTTTAGCACATCTTCCGGGATGCATATTTTCAATAATTTCTTTAGAATATTTAATATCTTCTAAAATACCTAATTTTTCAAATAACAATTCTAAATACCCTTTAGCTGTATAAAAGTCTATTTTTTGTTCTTCTTTTAACCATTTTGTAGAAAATTCATTACCTGTTAGTAGCACTGATAAATATACTCTTTCTTCTGGTTGAATATTATCATCTCCACTTCCAAAAAATACTTTTCCTATTTCTAACAATTTCAAATCATTTTGACGACGTGCTGTATTATAGTTTGCAGTATTTACAAGTCCAGGTATCAAACTTTGTCTAAGAGTAGAATGGTTTTCACTCATAGGCATCAATAATTTTACAGTAGGGTTAGGCTGTAATGAAAATTGTTTAGATTCTATTTCTGATACTAGAGAATAATTAATAGTATCCATAAATCCTACATTCATATACATTTTTCTTACATCACGTAGTATTTTTTGTTTATAGGTAAAGCCACCTTTTGTAGACTTAGAGAATCTAGGCAATGTCGAAGGTATATTGTTATAGCCATAAATTCTTGCAACTTCTTCTGCTATATCTTGTTTGATAGTTATATCTTGTCTACGCGATGGTACATTAACTAATATACTCTCACCGTCAACAATAACATCAAAACTAAGACTTCTTAAAATATCTACAATATTTTCTTCTGTTAATTGTAATCCTAATAAATTATTAATATAACTTACAGTAACTACTACTTGCTTAATTTCATTATCTTTTGCGTGTCCTACATAATTTTCTATTATGGCTTCTGGGCATAATTCTTTAATTAACTCAACTGCTCTTTCTAATGCTAATAATTGTAGATTTTTATCTATACCTTTTTCAAATCTTGCTGAAGAATCACTACGTAAACCGTGATAACTGGATGTTCTTCTTACAGATACAGGATTAAAGTAAGCTGATTCTAAAACTATATCAGTTGTACTATCACTAACTTCTGTATTTTGTCCTCCCATTACTCCTGCTAGAGCTACCGGTCTATCCCCGTCAGATATAATCAAATCATTATTTGTTAATTTTCTTTCAACTCCATCAAGAGTTGTCAATACTTCTTCATCTGTTGCTTGTCTAATTACTATTTTTTCTCCAAGTAATTTTTTATCAAAGGCATGCATAGGTTGTCCATACTCTAATAATACATAATTTGTTACGTCCACTATATTATTAATAGGTCTTATTCCACTATTAATTAATTTATTTTGTAACCAAAGTGGCGATTGTCCAACTCTAATATTTTTTATCACCTGTCCGTAATAATTAGGACATTTATCACTTTTTATAGCTACATCTAAATTTGTTTCGTCATATTTTCTATTATCTAATTTTTCTTTGAAATTAACTTTTTTATTGTATAAAGCTGATACCTCATATACTAAACCTCTTATACTCAAAGCATCTGCTCTATTAGGAGTTATCGATATATCAATAATACTATCATCTAAGTCCAACAATTCTACCGCGCTAGTTCCAATCTCTTGTGGTTCTTGAAAAACGTATATACCTTCTTCACTATTTTTTGGTAATAAAGATTTACTTATTCCTAGTTCTGCTAAAGAGCAAATCATTCCATAAGATTCTACTCCACGTAATTTTGCTTTTTTAATTTTTATTCCTGGTAATTTTGCACCTACCTTAGCAACTATAACATATTGACCTTTATCTACATTTTTAGCACCACATACTATTTGAACTATTTCATCACCAATATCCACTTTACAAACACTTAACTTTTCTGCATCGGGATGTTTTTCTTTTTCTATTACGTACCCTACTACTATATCAGATAAATCACTATCTAATTTAATTACTTCTTCTACTTCTAATCCTCCTCTAGTTATTTTATCTGCTAGAGCCTTAGGATTATCTTCAACATTTACATATTGCTGTAACCATTTGTAACTTACTAACATTTCATTCTCCTTTTAATCATTTCTCGTATTATTAAACTGTTCTAAAAATCTTACATCATTAGTATAGAAACTACGAATATCAGTTATTCCGTATTTTAACATTGCAATTCTTTCTGGTCCCATACCAAATGCAAACCCTGAATATTCATTGGGATCAAAACCAGCCATTTCCAAAACATTAGGATGCACCATTCCTGCACCTAATATTTCTAACCATTTTATACTTTCTTCATCATCTTCATTTTCCCAAGATATATCAACTTCAACCGAAGGCTCCGTAAATGGAAAGAAACTTGGTCTTAATCTAATTTTTTTATTTTCTCCAAATAATGATTTTATTAAATACTCCAAAGTTCCTTTTAAATCAGCAAAAGTAATATTTTTATCAACTACTAAGCCTTCAATTTGAGTAAATTGATGTGAATGCGTAGCATCATCATTATCACGTCTAAAAACCTTACCTGGACAAATAATTTTTATAGGACCTTTTCCTTCTGCTTTTAACATTTCTCTAGCCTGAACTGGAGAAGTTTGTGTTCTCATCAACAATTCATTAGTTATATAAAATGAATCTTGCATATCTCTCGCTGGATGATCTTTAGGTAAGTTTAACATTTCAAAATTAAATTTATCCGTCTCTACCTCTGGTCCTTCTGCAACTGAATATCCCATTGTAATAAACAATTCTTCTATTTCTTCAATTACTTTATTTAATGGATTCATGCCTCCTAAAGAATACTTTCTAGCAGGTAGGGTAACATCTATTTCTTCACTTGCTAATTTTTCTGCTATAGCTTTCTCTATAAGAATTTGTTTCGTTTCTTCTATATTGCTACTTATGTATTCTTTAATTTCGTTTACCAATTTTCCAAATGTAGGTCTTTCTTCTGGTAATAAATCTTTAGCTCCTTTCATTATTTCTGTTAATATTCCCTTTTTTCCTAAAAATTTAACGCGTAAATCATAAAGCTCTTTTTCGTTAGTTATTTCTTGTACTAATTGTTGATATTCTTTTTTTATATTTTCTAAATTCATCATTATCTCCTTTTAATATATAAATAAAAAATCCCTAGGATGTAAAATTTACACCCTAGGGACGAATTAATTCGTGGTACCACCCTATTTTAAGAAAATAGTATTTCTCCTTAATTTTGATTTTTAACGCAAATCAACACGACTATACTCACAAAATGCTTATATAGTTGCTTATAAGCTGAAAATATATAAAAATTAATATAGTATCTCTCAGTCTAGGAAACTATTCCCTGTAAAAAATTAATTATATACCGTCTTAATCATAGCATTTATTATTTATATTTCTTCACCACTAAATATATATTCCAAAAAATATTCCTTTTGAACTTTTATATAAGTTCCTTTCATTCCTAGAGATTTTGATTCTATTATTCCTGCACTCTCAAGCTTTCTTAATGCATTAACTATAACAGATCTTGTTATACCTACTCTATCTGCAATTTTACTAGCTATTAAAAGTCCTTCTGTACCATCAAGATTTCTAAAGATATGCTCTATAGCTTCTTTTTCAGAATACGACAATGAACTTATCGCCATAACTACTAAATCTTTATCTCTAGCTATATTCTTTTCTTTATCTTGTTTTTCGTGCAGAATCTCTATCCCTACTACTGTCGAAGCATATTCGGACAGAACTAAATCATCCTCACTAAAATTTTCTCCTATTTTACCTATTACTAAAGTACCTAATCTTTCTCCAGCCCCCCTAACCGGTAGTATAACTGTATATGTACGACCATCAAATCTTTCTTCTTCTTCTATTGGAAAAATTGATAACTCATGTCTAAAAGGAATATCAACTTTCGTTGAATAAACTTTCAAAGCTGCATTTATATATTCTTTAGAGACTTTTCCAGTTTTTATCATATCATCTAAACGTTCATTTGAATAATCAATACTCGAATCGTATCCTAATATGTTCCCTTCATTATCAATTATGTATACAACAGAATCAAGAATAGCACTAAGACGCATTGCCATAGCTTCAAAGTCTACTTTAGAATGTCTACCTTCTTGTAAAATAGCACTTATTTTCCTAGTTTTTTGTAATAAACTTGCCATCTCATTCTCCCATAATTTTTAATCATTCTTACATATTATACAGTTAAATCTTTATATTGTAAATAATTTTTAGAAAATTTAGTGTATATTTTCTAAAAATTCACTCAAAATGTTTAGAGAACGTTCTGCATATTTAGTATATTTTTCTTTTTTATCTTTTATTCTAATATCAAGAGGCTTTATTATTCCAAAATTAGCATTAATAGGTTGGAAGTTTTTATTAGTATTGTCTACTATATAATTTGCCATAGCACCTATCATAGTTTCTACTGGGAAAATTATTTCTTTTCCTTTATAATTATTTATTGCATTTAATGCAGCCACTATTCCTGATGCAGCACTCTCCACATACCCTTCAACACCTGTCATTTGACCTGCGAAGTAGATGTTACTTTTTTCTTTTAGTTGATAAGTTCTTTTAAGTAATGACGGAGAGTTTAAATAAGTATTTCTATGCATAACACCGTAACGTACAATATTAGCATTCTCTAAACCGGGTATCAAACTTATAATACGTTTTTGTTCTCCCCATTTTAGATGTGTTTGAAATCCTACTATATTGTATAACGTACCCTCTGCATTATCTTGCCTTAATTGAACAACTGCGTAAGGACGTTTTCCTGTTTTAGGATTTTCTAAACCTACAGGTTTCATAGGACCAAATAACAAAGTTTTTTCTCCACGTCTTGCCATTTCTTCAAAAGGCATACATCCTTCAAAATAAATTTCTTTTTCAAAATCTTTTAGTGGCGCTACCTCTGCATTAATTAGTTCATTATAAAACAGTTCAAATTCCTCTTTTGTCATAGGACAATTTAAATATGCTGCTTCTCCTTTATCATATCGTGATTTTAAATATACTTTATTCATATCTAAAGAATCTTTTTCTATTATAGGTGCGGCAGCATCATAAAAATATAATCCTTGTTGATTAGTATATTTTTTAATATCTAAACTCAACGCATCTGAAGTTAAAGGTCCAGTAGCTACAATAACAGGATAATCTACTTGGGGAATTTGTGTAAGTTCTTTTTCTATTACCGTAATATTAGGATGATTTTTTATTTTATAGGTAATTAGTTCAGAAAATTTATCTCTATCAACTGCTAGCGCTCCTCCAGCAGGAACTTGAGTTTTATCAGCACAAGATATTATTAAAGAGTCTAATTTACGCATCTCTTCTTTTAATAATCCTACTCCATTAGTAATACTATTTGCTCTTAACGAATTTGAACACACTAATTCTGCAAAATTTTTAGTTTTATGAGCTGGAGTCATTTTTGTTGGTCTCATTTCATAAAGCTCTACCTTTATGCCTCTTTTAGCTATTTGCCAAGCAGCTTCACTTCCAGCTAAACCTGCTCCAATTACTAATACTTTTTCCATCTTATTCTCCTTAAAATTTTATTATAATAGAGTAGAAAAATCATCTTCTTCAGATTTTTCTTCATTTTCAGAAGTTAATAATATTACTGAATCTTTATTTATCAAATATGTTTTTACACTATTAACAGTTTCTAACAATAAATCACTATAATCGTCTCTATTTTCGTATTCTAGTATTTTCTCTAACTTAGGTTTTGTTTTTGGCGCCTTAGGTGTAAATATAGTACAACAATCTTCAAATGGCAAATTAGATATTTCGTAAGTACCTATTTGAGTAGCTATTTTAATTATATCTACTTTATCCATAGTAAGAAGCGGTCTTAGAACAGGTAATGTAGTTACATTATTTATACAATGCATTGACTCTAAAGTTTGACTAGCTACTTGACCTAAAGATTCTCCTGTAGCAAGTGCTAAACAATCTTCTTTCATAGCTATTTCTTCTGCAATTTTCAACATAAATCTACGTGTTGAGGTCATTGTATAATTAGATGGTATTCTTTTTACTATTTCTGTTTGTAATTTTGTAAAGTTAACTACATTAACTCTTACTGTACCTATTACTTTGCTAAGTTGTTTTGCTAAACTAAATATTTTTTCTAAAGCATCTTCTGAAGTAAACGGTGGTGATTGGAAATGTAGCATATCTACCTCAACCCCTTTTACTTGTAGCATATGTGCAGCTACTGGAGAGTCTATTCCTCCTGAAAGTAATAATAAAGCCTTTGATGAAGTATTTACAGGGAATCCTCCTACTCCTTTTATGAAATCGGTAAATATAAAAATTCCTTCACTACGAACTTCTACATTAACAATAAAATCAGGTTTTTTCACATTTACAGACAAGTTTTTATATTTAGATAATACATAACCACCAAAAATATTATTTAATTCATTAGTATTATATTTAAAATTTTTATTTGGTCTTTTAGTTTGTATTTTGAAAGTATAATTTTTATCTAATTTTGTATCTAATAACTTAGAAATATTTAATTTAGCATCTTCTACATCTAATTTTGATTTAAGAACTGGAGAAAATGTATGTATTCCTGGAATTATTTTTAATTTACTTAATATTTCATTTATATATTGATTACTATCAAGATTTATATACATTCTATCTCTTTTAGTTTGAATGTGATAGCCTTTGTATTCTTTTAAATTAAGCTTAATATTCTTAGTAAGTTTTTTCAAAAACTCATTTCTATTACCTGATTTTAAAGTTAATTCTCCATATCTTACAATAATGTGACTATATTCCACTTTCTATCACCTCTCTAAATTGTTCATATTTTTCTTCAAATATTTCTACAAATTTTTTAACTTCTGCTTCTGTAGTAAAATAAGAAAAACTTATTCTTATACTACCTTTAATATTTTCTTCTGATAATCCTCTAGAATTAAGTGCTTCATTAACACTAAATTTTTTTGACGAACAAGCACTAGTTGTAGATACCATTATATCTTTTTCACCCAATGCATTTACTATAGCTTCACCTTTAATTTTAGGTAGGCTAATATTTATTATAGAATCTACATAACTATTTGACAATGGTGAATTTATTTCTAAATAATCTAAGTTACTTAACTTTTCTAATATATATTTCTTAAATTTATGATGTTTTTCTTTTGTTATATCCGATTTTTCAAAACACAACCTTAATGCTTTCGCCATTGCTACTATAGCGGGTAAATTAACTGTCCCACTACGCAAATTATCTTCTTGTCCACCACCATAACTAATATTATTTGTAGATCTTCTTGATTTAACATATAACATTCCTATTCCTTTAGACCCATGAAATTTATGAGCAGAAATAGAATAACTATCTACCTTTGATAAATCTATACTATTTTTCAAAACTCCTTGAACACCATCAACGTGAAAATGAACCTTAGGATAGTCGACCAATATATCAGCTATTTGCTCGATTGGTTGAATAGCTCCAAAAACATTATTAACTTGCATAATACTAAGTAAAACAGTATCTTTTGTTAATAAACTTTTTAAATGCTTTAAATCTATTTGTCCATTCGGTAACACATCAACATAATCTAATATAAATCCTTTATTTTCTAATGATCTAAAAGTTTCTAATACTGATGGATGTTCTAAACGAGAAGTTATTATATGTCTACCAAAATCTTTTTTATGTTCAGCTGCTCCTAAAATAGCTATATTATTACTCTCCGTAGCTCCAGAAGTAAAATATATTTTATCGTAGGGAATGTTCAAAATATCTCCTATTTGTTTTCTACTAGCTTCTAATAATTTTGCAGCTTTCTTTCCATATAAATTTATACTAGAAGAATTACCAAAATAATTATTATTCACCGCAATATATGCTTCTAATACTTCTTCGAAAGGTTTAGTTGTAGCTGCATTATCTAAATAAATCAATTTAATTTCTCCTTTTCATCAATAAAAGAGTGTCTTTTTTTATCAAAATAAACTAAGTAACAGTTAATATAAAACTATTTTTAGTATCGACACTCTTTTTATTAATATTTTATGTATATATTTTATAATTCATTATTAACAACATCTTTTAATATTTGATCCCATTTGGGCAAATATCTATCCATTCTAACTGCACGTTCACTATCTGAGCTAAGAATATTATGAGAAGATGATGCTGTAAATATAATAATACCATCTATACTAGCTTCATATAAAAATATAGATTTTACACCACTATGTTTAGAAAGTGAAACTTTTATATACATATCTTTATTGGTTTGTTTTATATTTTCATTGATAGAAATTTTTATTTCATTATCAGAATAATAAAATCCATACTGACCTAGACTATCTATATCTACTCCTAGACTACTCAAAAAATATTTTCTAGCCAATGTTAGCCAATCATAAATATACTTATTATCTAAATATCCCGCCTCATTAAAAAACTTATTTTTCAACTGAAACTTAATGACTTTTTCGTACATCTTTTTTCTCCTTTTCAATAATATTGGCTATAGAATCCATTATAACTTTAGTAATTTCATCATGTTTATATCCTTGTTCTTTAAGACTTGTAGTATTGATTATATCACCTATAACAATTTTTATCTCAGAAAATATTCTAAAATTTTTATTAGGAATAATGGCAAAGGTTAAAACATCTGCCTCTGCTCTAGTTGATATTAATGATACTCCATTGTGTGATTCTCCTAATTTTAAATCTTTATCTTTTGATCTTGTTCCCTCAGGAAAAATTCCTACATTTTCTCCATTTTTTAGTGCTTTTATAGCTTCATTTATACAGGTTCTATCAAATGTTCCTCTTTTTACAGGAATTGACCCAGTTGATAATAAAAATCTTTTCAATAATGGAATATTAAATAATTCTTCTTTAGCTATAAATCTAACCTTATTATCAAAAAATGGAACAAATAGTAAAGGATCATGATTACTCAAATGATTCCCTGATAAAACTATTCCTCTAACATTTTCCAATTTATCTTTGTTTAAAATAGTTACTTTATAAAATAACGTATAATAAATTTTTAATGACCATTTTACAAAATTATACACTTTTAATTCCCCTTAATCTTTTCAGCTATAATATCCTTAATTCTAATCACTACTTGACTAATAGTCATATTAGTAGTATCAACTAAAATAGCATCGGCACTTTTAATAAGTGGAGCTATTTTTCTATTAGAATCTTGATAATCTCTCTCAGATATTATTTTTTTTAATTCTTCTAAAGAAATACTTTTATCTCTTGATGACAATTCATTATATCTACGTTTTGCTCTCTCTTCAATTGATGCTGTCAAATATATTTTCACATTAGCATTAGGCAATACACAAGAACCTATATCTCTTCCGTCCATAATAACATTATAATCTTTTGCTAAATCACGCTGAATATCTATTAAGTAATTACGCACAGCACGACTAGTTGCAAAAAGGGAAGTATATTTAGATATCTCATTAGTTCTTATATTATCTGTAACATTATTACCATCTATTATGACCAACTGCTTCCCATCATTAAAAATAACTTCTAAATTAGTTTTATCTAAAATATTTAATATTTTCTCCTCATCTAATTCATACAAATTATTTTTCAAAAATTTATAAGTTAATGCTCGGTACATAGCACCAGTATCTACATAATTGTACTTTAAATCAGAAGCTACTTGCTTTGTTATCGTACTTTTACCCGAACCTGCTGGACCATCTATAGCGACAGATATATACATACAATAATTAACTCCTTACGATTATTTATTCTAAGTAATTATACAACATAAGTATATAAATAGCAATAAATCAAAGATATTAACACTACAATTATTAAAAATTTCCAAATTCAATAAAATATAACTATTTTATCTATATAACATTGAATTATAATATCTAATTTATTATTTCTAGAATAAACAAAATAAAACACCTCTTAAGAGGTGTTTTATTATTTATTTAAAGCTGCTTTAGCTTGATCACATAAAGTAGTGAATGCTGTTGCATCATGGATAGCTATTTCAGAAAGCATTTTTCTGTTTATTTCGATACCTGCAACTTTTAAACCATTCATTAAACGGCTATATGAAAGACCATTTAATCTTGCTGCTGCATTTATACGTACAATCCATAATCTTCTGAAGTTACGTTTTGTTTGACGACGGTCTCTAAATGCATACATTCCTGATTTCATTACTTGTTGCTTAGCAACTTTGAACAATGTATGTTTTGAACCAAAATATCCTTTTGCTAATTTTAAAACTTTTTTACGACGACGACGAGTCACTGTCCCACCTTTTACACGTGGCATATCAAATTCCTCCTTACAAATATATAAAATAAATTATTTTATAAACAACTAATATATTATTTTACTAATAAAGTTCTAATACGTTTGTAGTCACCACGTGATACTAAAGATGCTTTACGTAAATGACGTTTTTGTTTAGTAGTTTTTCTTGAAAACCAGTGTGATGTATAAGCACGGCTTCTTTTTAATTTTCCGCTTGCTGTTCTTTTCACGCGTTTTGCTAAACCACGGTGAGATTTCATTTTTGGCATTATCAGATTCCTCCTATATTAAACCTTTATTTTTCTTTCTTTGGTGCTAGAACTAAAAACATACTGCGTCCATCCATTTTAGGCTTTTGTTCGACAGTTGCTATATCACTAGCTTCGTTAGAAAATTGATCTAAAACTTTCTGTCCGATTTCTTTGTGCGTTATTGCACGTCCTTTAAAACGAATTGATACTTTTACTTTATCTTCTTTTGATAAAAACTTTCTTGCATTTTTCAGTTTTGTCTCAAAATCATGTTTATCAATTGTTGGTGATAATCTAATTTCTTTTACAGTTACAATTTTTTGCTTTTTACGTGCTTCTTTCTCTTTTTTCTGTTGCTCAAATTTAAACTTACCATAGTTCATTATTTTGGCAACTGGAGTTTTAGCATTTGGAGCTACCATAACTACATCAAGATTCATTCTTTCTGCTAATTTAATAGCTTCATCTTTAGACTTAACACCTAATTGTTCTCCATTTTGACTTATTAAAAGAAATTCCTTCGCTTTAATACCTTCATTTATTTGTGCAGTATCTTTACTAATAACTAGCACCTCCTATTTATAATTTCATTAAATACTAAAAGTAAATGGACTAGATATACAAAAAACGCATACCCAGTCCATAAATAATATAATTCATCTATCACTAACCTTACAGTTTTACGACTGCAGGTGAGAAACTGGTGCTTCTACTTTTGTATTCAACTATTATATTATACAATTTTAAGTTTTGATTGTCAACACTTTTTCTTAATTTTCTACAACTTCAGATAATTCTTCATCTGAACTTGAAAGTTCTTCTTTTTCTAAGTAGTCAACTTCTATATTATTATATTTTGTCATTCCTGTTCCTGCTGGAATAAGCTTACCTATAATAACATTCTCTTTTAATCCCATAAGTTTATCAGTCTTACCTTTAACTGCAGCATCTGTAAGAACCCTTGTAGTTTCTTGGAATGAAGCAGCTGATAAGAAACTCTCTGTTTCCAATGAAGCTTTAGTTATACCTAAAATTACTGGTTTAGCTGTAGCCATAGTTCCTCGTTTGGCTAATATCTTAGTATTTTCATCTGTAAACTTATGGATATCAACTAATGATCCTGGTAGTAAATCTGTATCTCCTGAATTTATGATACGTACTTTTCTAAGCATTTGACGAACCATTACTTCTATGTGTTTATCACTAATTTCTACCCCTTGCATTCTATAAACTTTTTGTACTTCTGTTAATAAATAACTTTGTACAGCTTGTATACCTGCAACAGATAACAATTCTTTTGGCTCTATTGATCCTTCTGTTAGAACTTGACCACGAGTAACACGATCTCCTTCTTTAACTAGTAATCTACTAGCTCCATAATCTTGATATTCTCGCTCTTCTTGTATATCACTTACAACAAATATACGTCTAACATGGTTCATATCTATATCTATCTTAGTTATAACACCATCAACTTCTGAAATTAATGCTTTTCCTTTAGGATTACGAGCTTCAAATAACTCTTGAATACGAGGAAGACCTTGTGTAATATCCGCACCTGCAACTCCTCCAGTGTGGAAAGTACGCATCGTTAACTGTGTTCCTGGTTCCCCTATAGATTGAGCTGCTATAGTTCCTACAGCTTCTCCAACTTCTACTTTTTCACCAGTTGCTAAATTCTTACCATAACATTTTTCACAAACACCATGTCTACTGTTACAAGTAAATGCAGAACGAATAACTACACTTTCTATTCCTGCTTTTTCTATTTCTTTAGCTTTATCTAGAGTAATAATCTCTCCGTCGTCTACAATGATATCTCCTGTATTAGGATTAATTACTAACTCTTTAGAGTATCTTCCTTCAAGTCTTTCTTGAAGTGATTCTATTTCATCAGTACCGTTTTTAAGTGCTGATACTTTCAGTCCACGTGACGTTCCACAATCTTCTTCACGAACTATTACATCTTGAGCAACATCAACCAAACGTCTAGTTAAGTAACCAGAATCCGCAGTTTTTAGGGCTGTATCCGCCAATCCTTTACGAGCACCGTGAGATGATATAAAGTATTCTAATACTGTTAAACCTTCTTTAAACGATGAACGAACTGGCATTTCCATAATACGCCCAGATGGAGAAGCCATAAGTCCACGCATACCAGCAAGCTGTGTAAAGTTAGATGCATTACCACGAGCTCCAGAATCACTCATCATATAAATAGGATTTGTTGCTGGTAAAGAGTCCATAAGTTGATCTTGAATAAGATCTTTCGCTTTCGCCCACTGAGCTATAACATTTTGATATCTTTCTTCTTCTGTTAACAATCCTCTCTTGAATAAGTTAATTATTTTGTCAACATTTTTTTGAGAATCTTCTAGAATTTCATATTTATTAGGTAATACAAAGACATCACTTACCCCTACTGTAATACCTGCACGAGAAGAATATTTAAATCCTAA
The DNA here is from genome assembly GCF_013415425.1 of Gemella sp. GH3. Lineage (GTDB taxonomy): Bacteria > Bacillota > Bacilli > Staphylococcales > Gemellaceae > Gemelliphila. Next base: position 19,848 of record NZ_JACBYC010000083.1, read on the forward strand.
ATCTTTCATTCTATCAAGCATAGTAGAAGTTTCTGTAATATGGAATCTATTAAATATCTCAGATATTATTTTTGATAAGAAACCTTTTTTAAATGGTGTTACAGGTTCTAATTTAGATATATATTCTTTTAATCCTCCAGATGATAAATCTTTAGAAGAAATAAAATATTTATCAGGAGTTGATATTTCTAAATTATCTTTTGTAGGTTCATTTAAATATGGGAATTCTTCTGGTAGTATATTATTGAATATTACCTTACCTATTGTTGTAATAAGTATTTTTTTATTTTGTTCTTCTGTAAATGTAATATTATTGAATGATTTAGCTAAGATACCTATTCTAGTATGTAAGTGTATATATCCATTTTGATAAGCTATACTAGCTTCATTGGCATCTTTAAAAATCATACCTTCACCAACTGCACCTGGTCTTTCTAAAGTTAGATAGTAATTTCCTAAAACCATATCTTGAGAAGGTGTAACTACAGGTTTTCCATCTTTAGGGTTCAAAATGTTTTGTGCAGCTAACATTAGCATTCTAGCTTCTGCTTGAGCTTCTTTTGATAAAGGTACATGGACAGCCATTTGATCCCCATCAAAGTCGGCATTAAATGCAGTAGTTACTAGTGGGTGAAGCCTGATTGCTCTACCTTCTACTAATATAGGCTCAAAAGCCTGAATACCTAATCTATGCAGAGTAGGTGCACGGTTAAGTAATACTGGATGTTCTTTTATTATATCTTCTAATATATCCCAAACGTGATCTTCCATTTTTTCAATTTGTGTTTTAGCATTTTTTATATTATTTGCTAATTCACGTTTTACTAACTCACGCATTACAAATGGTTTAAATAGCTCTAAAGCCATTTCTTTAGGTAAACCACATTGATACATTTTCAAGTTGGGTCCTACTACGATAACTGATCGTCCAGAGTAGTCTACACGTTTACCTAATAAGTTTTGACGGAAACGTCCGTGTTTCCCTTTTAACATATTAGATAATGATTTCAATGTTCTATTTCCTGGACCAGTTACTGGTCTACCACGTCTTCCATTATCTATTAAAGCATCTACTGCTTCTTGTAACATACGTTTTTCATTTTGTACAATAAGCCCTGGTGCTTTTAATTCGATAAGTTTTTTCAAACGATTATTACGATTTATTACTCTACGATACAAATCATTTAAGTCACTAGTTGCAAAACGCCCACCATCTAATTGTACCATCGGTCTTAATTCAGGTGGTATTACTGGTAGCGCAGTAAGAATCATCCATTCTGGTTTATTACCTGAATTTTTAAATGCTTCAAATACTTCTATTCGTTTTATAATCTTAACTATTTTTTGTCCAGATTTATAATTACTTTCACTTAATTCTTTAAGTTCATTTCTAAGCTCTCTAAGTTCTTTTTCTATATCTAACTCAGCTAATAAATCTCTAATAGCTTCTGCACCCATTTTTGCTACAAATGATGAAACTCCAAATTTACTTCTAGTTTCTCTAACTTCGCGTTCTGAAATAATTTGTTTTTTAATTAAGTCAGTTTCTCCTGGATCAACAACTATATAAGAAGCAAAATAAATAACTTCTTCTAATTGTCTAGGAGTTAAATCTAATAATAACCCCATTCTACTAGGTATTCCTTTAAAATACCATATATGACTGACTGGAGCAGCTAACTCTAAGTGCGCCATTCTTTCACGACGCACTTTAGATAGAGTTACATCTACACCACATTTATCACATTTTATATTTTTATATCTTACACGTTTATATTTTCCACAAGAACATTCCCAATCCTTTGTTGGACCAAATATTTTTTCACAAAATAGTCCATCATTTTCTGGTTTTAAAGTTCTATAATTTATAGTTTCTGGTTTAGTTACTTCTCCATAAGACCAACTTCTTATTTTTTCTGGAGAAGCTAAGCTAATTTTCATATATGAAAAATTATTTACATCTATCAAGAAGCCTACCTCCTTTATTTAATAACAATAACTCTTGATTAGTTCCTATTGTAAGTCTTCTTCGATTTCATCGTCTATTTCTACATCATCATAGTCATCACTATCACTCATCAATCTTGATAATAAATCTTGCACTCCTGATTCTTGAGCATTTTCTTCAAGTTCACTACCTGATTCATCTTTTGTTGAATCAATATTTTGTATCTCTTCTGACACTTCTTGTTCTTTAGCATTATTATCTGATGTTTTGTTGATTGAATGATGTTCTACTGTATCTGAAATTTCAATTTGTGACAAGTCAACTTCATTATCATCTTTATCCATAACTCTAAAGTCCATACCTAAAGATTGCAACTCTTTCATTAATACTCTAAATGATTCTGGAACTCCAGGACGAGGGATATTTTCTCCCTTAACGATAGCTTCGTATGTTTTTATACGTCCATTCGTATCATCAGATTTATAAGTTAAAATCTCTTGTAATGTGTACGCAGCTCCATAGGCTTCTAAAGCCCAAACTTCCATTTCACCAAATCTTTGTCCACCAAATTGTGCTTTTCCTCCTAGAGGTTGTTGAGTCACTAGTGAATAAGGTCCTATTGAACGAGCATGAAGTTTGTCATCGACCATGTGGGCCAATTTAATCATATACATTACACCCACTGAAACACGACTGTCGAAAGGTTCTCCAGTTCTACCATCGTATAGAACTGTCTTCGCATCTTTAGCCATTCCTGCTTCTGCTATCGTGTTCCATACATCTTCATCAGTAGCACCATCAAATACTGGAGTAGCTATATGAATACCTAATTTTTTAGCAGCCATACCTAAGTGAAGCTCTAAAACTTGTCCAATATTCATACGTGACGGTACACCTAGAGGATTTAACATAACATCAACTGGTGTGCCGTCTGGTAAATATGGCATATCTTCTTCTGGAAGAATATTAGAAATAACCCCTTTATTTCCGTGACGACCAGCCATTTTATCTCCAACACGTATCTTACGTTTTTGAACGATAAATACTCTTACCAATTCATTAACACCATTAGCAAGCTCCGCTCCATTTTCACGTTTGAAAATTTTAACATCTGCAACTACACCGTCTGCTCCGTGAGGAACTCTTAATGATGTATCTCTAACTTCTTTAGATTTTGCTCCAAATATAGCATAAAGTAATTTTTCTTCTGGTGTTTGTTCAGTAACTCCTTTTGGTGTTACTTTTCCTACCAATATATCTCCATCTTTTACCTCTGCACCTATTCTTATAATACCGCGTGAATCTAGATTTTTAAGAGAATTTTCTCCTACATTAGGAATTTCTCTAGTTATTTCTTCTGGTCCTAATTTAGTGTCACGTGTTTCTATTTCATATTCTTCTAAGTGAATAGATGTATAAACATCATCTTTTACTAGACGCTCACTCATAATTACAGCATCTTCATAGTTATATCCATCCCAGTTAACAAAAGCAACTACTAAGTTTTTACCTAATGCTAACTCTCCTTTATCCATAGAAGGACCATCAGCTAAAATATCTTTTACATCAACTTTATCTCCTACCTTAACTATAGGCTTTTGATTATATGATGTACTGTGGTTAGAACGAACGAACTTGTGGACTGGATAAGTATCTACATTACCTTTAACTTCTTCACCATCTAAAATTTCAATTCTACGAACTTTAATTTTTTTGGCATCTACATATTCTACTATACCTGGATATTTAGCTACTACTGCTGCTCCTGAATCTCTCGCAGACACGTGCTCCATACCAGTACCTACAAAAGGTGCTTCCGTTATCATAAGTGGGACAGCTTGACGTTGCATGTTAGCTCCCATAAGTGCACGGTTAGAGTCATCATTTTCCAAGAATGGTATACAAGCTGTTGCCGCAGAAACTACTTGTTTTGGAGATACGTCCATATAATTCATCATTTCTTTTGGTTTTGTAGTATTATCTCCTCTAAATCTACATACTACCTCATCTTCTAAGAAATAACCATTTTCATCAATTTTTGAATTTGATTGCGCTACAACATATTTATCTTCTTTGTCAGCTGTTAAATACTCTACTTTCTTAGTTACATAAGGACGACCTTTTTCATCAATTTCTACTTTTCTATAAGGTGTCATAATAAAACCAAATTCATTAATTCTTGCATAAGAAGAAAGTGAGTTTATTAATCCTATGTTAGGACCCTCTGGTGTTTCAATTGGACACATACGTCCGTAGTGTGAATAGTGAACGTCACGAACTTCCATTCCAGCGCGCTCTCTAGTTAACCCACCAGGTCCAAGTGCAGATAATCTTCTCTTATGTGTTAATTCACTTAATGGGTTAGTTTGGTCCATAAATTGAGATAATTGTGAACTTCCAAAAAATTCTTTAATAATAGCTGTAACAGGTCTTACATTTATCAATTGTTGTGGTGTAACTTCTTCAGAATCTTGAATACTCATTCTTTCACGAACTACTCTTTCCATACGTGAAATACCTACTCTAATTTGATTTTGCAATAATTCACCTATACAACGTAATCTTCTATTTCCTAGATGATCAATATCGTCAGCATTTCCTATCAATTCATATTCAAAACCATCACTATTTCTTCTATTTCTTATAAGTAATAAGTAATAGTTAATACTTGCCACTATATCAGCTATTGACAATGTTAATAAATCTTTACTTGGAGATGCATTACCTATAATATGTAATACTTGATCTGCAGTAAGGCTATCTATATCGTAATTGTTTCCTACTTTTACAAAATTAACTACCTTAAATAATTGCAATTTAAGCACATCATTACCATCTAGAGATTCATTCATATCAAATTCTTTTATATTTGCTGTTGTAGAAAGTTGTTCTTGAATTTCATCTAATATTTTTCTAGTTAACTTTGTACCTTTTTCTACTAAAACTTCTCCTGTTTCTGTATCTACTATTGGCTCTACCAATACTTGATTTTCTAGGCGTTCAGAAACATTTAATTTGTTATTAAGTTTATAACGTCCTACTTTGGCTAAATCATATCTTCTTGTATCAAAAAATCTTGCATATAAAGTAGCTTTAGCTGTTTCAACATTTGTAGGCTCTCCTGGTCTTAATTTATCGTAAATAACTTTTAACGCAGTTGCTGTATCTCTATTTTCATCTTTTTCTAAAGTGTTTAGTAACTCGGCATCTTCTCCAAATAAATCTATTATTTCTTCATCTGTATTAAAACCTAGAGCTCTAATTAATGTAGTTAATGGTATTTTTCTAGTTCTATCTATCCTTGCATAAACTAAACCTTTAATATCCTTTTCAAATTCTAACCACGCTCCACGATTAGGAATTACCGTAGTTTTATAAGCATTAGAAATATTTTTTACTTTTAACTTATCATCTTCCGTAAAATAAACAGAAGGAGAACGAACAAGTTGAGAAACTATAACACGTTCCGCACCGTTTATAATAAAAGTCCCAGTATCTGTCATAAGAGGTAACTCACCCATAAATACTTCTTGTTCTTTTATCTCACCAGTTTCTTTATTAAGCAATCTAACTTTTACTCTTAAAGGTGCTGCATAAGTAGCGTCACGTTCTTTAGATTCATCAATATTATATTTAGGTGTACCTAGTTTATAATCAATAAATTCTAAACTTAATTTATCGTTATTTCCTTCAATAGGTGAAACATCTTTAAACACCTCTTTTACACCTGTTTCTAAAAATTTATCATAAGATAATGTTTGAATTTCTATCAAGTCTGGTAGATCAATGACTTCAGAAATTTTTGCATAGCTACGTCTCTCTCTATGTTTACCAAATTTTACTTTTTGCAACTGTGTCACCCCTCAAATTTTTTAAAAATAATCTCAACAAAATATGTAATTTTCATTAGATTTCAGCACATTTTGTTAATGACTTTCGTAATCTTATTATAAAAACAATTAAATTACTTGCAATATATCATTCTATCATTTTTTCTAAATTAAGTCAATTTTTTTATTGATTTTAATATATAATATCCTTTATTTTTAGCTACAACTTCAACATTCGAAAAAATATCTTGTATTAATTTTTTGCAACTAGCCATTCCCTGCTTTTTCTGAATTACTACCCATAGTTCTCCATTATAATTTAGTCTGTTGTAACTTTGTTTTATCATTTTATGAACAATTTCTTTCCCAGCTCTAATCGGCGGATTAGTAAGTATTATATCAAAATTCTTTTCTACATTATCTAAGGCATTATTTTCCAAAAATTTAACAGTTGATTCTATATTATTTAATTGAATGTTTTTTTGTGCTAATAATAAACTTCTACTATTGATATCTATCATTGTATAATTGTAATTTTTATAAATAGTGGATAAAAAAATAGTAACTACTCCATAACCACAACCTAAATCACAAACTTCAGCTTCTTCTTTAGTGCTAGAAAAATTTTCTAACATAGTCTTTGTTCCAAAATCAATATTTCCCTTTGAAAAAACTCCATTATCTGTATAAAAATAATATTTTTTATCGTTAATGTAACCACTAATCTTGCGTTCATTACTATTTGAATTAGGTTTGTTAGTATAATAATGTTCCATAATATCACCTATAATTAAAAAAGTATATCTCCGTAGCACAGCTAACTTGAGATATACTTATCTGTTATTATCATCGTATCAATATTCTCAAATAGAATATTTATGTTAATTTTACATCTATCTAATTAGTTAAAATTCAATTATTTAACTTCTACTGAAGCTCCAACTTCTTCTAATTTAGCTTTGATTTCTTCAGCTTCTTCTTTAGAAACTCCTTCTTTAAGAGTTGATGGCGCACCGTCAACTTTTTCTTTAGCTTCTTTTAGTCCGTCTCCAGTGATTTCACGAACAACTTTGATTACTTTAATTTTTTGGTCTCCAGCTGATGCTAATACTACATCAAACTCAGTTTTTTCTTCTGCAGCTCCTGCTCCTGCTCCTCCAACTACAGCTACAGGCGCAGCAGCAGTTACTCCGAATTCTTCTTCAATAGCTTTTACTAAATCATTTAATTCTAAAACTGACATAGTTTTGATTGCTTCTAAAATTTGTTCTTTAGTCATTATATAATTCCTCCGATTTTTTAATTAAATTAATTTTATTTTTTATTAAGCTTCTTGTTCAGCTTTTTGATCTGCAACAGCTTTAACTGCTAAAGCAGTATTTCTCATAGGTGCTGTTAACACAGATAGCAACATAGAAAGTAACCCTTCTTTGCTTGGTAATGTCGCAATAGCTTTAACTTCTTCTAATGAAGCAACTTTACCTTCAATAACTCCCGCTTTAATTTCTAAATTCTCGTGTTCTTTAGCGAAATCGTTAAGAACTCTAGCTGGAGCTACTACGTCTTCAGTTGAAAAAGCAACAGCATTAGGTCCAGTTAAAACTTCATTTAAACCTTCAATTCCTACTTGTTCCATTGCACGACGTACTAGTGAGTTTTTGTAAACTTTGAATGTTAATCCTTCTTTACGCATATTATCACGCAGTTCTGTTACTTCAGCAACATTTAATCCACGATAATCTGCAATAACGATTGATGAACTTGCTTTAATTTCTTCAGCAATTTGATTTACAAGTTCTTGTTTTTTCTCAATAGCTTTTGACATTGAATTTCCTCCTAATTAGATTTATCAATCTCAATTGTACCAAAAAAGAACCCTTTTATATGTGAGAACATATAAAAGGGCATAATATAATACTCTTTAATATTGTCCTCGGTAGGATATTAAGGATAACTCCCCCTACTGTCTTAGGTACATCTTAACTGACTTAAATATTATATACTAGAAAAAAGAAATTGTCAATAATATTTTTTATTTTTTAAATATTTTTTCTAAATTTATAGTTTTGTGTAATATTTCTGTTAATACAACACCTATTACCATTACAATAATTTGTGATAATAATAGACCTCCATATATTGATAAAAATATATTCCAATCAAAAGCTATCTTAGATCCGTTATCTCCAGAAAATACTGCAATTTCATAAGCTATTATAGGCATACATACTATTAAATATATAACGATATTAATTATATGTCTTATAATTCTATTTTTTATAAATTTAAAAATGCATATACTTATAAATAAAGCCAAACCTGTTCCTAATGTTCCAAAAAAAACATCAACCAATCCTAGAGGACTGAATAAATTAGCTATAGCTACACCTAAAGTTAACGGTAGCCAAAACAATTTATTAAATACTACTAATTGCGTCAAAGATTCACTAAATCTAAATTGAATAGAACCATAAGAAAAACTCAGATTAGATATAGTTAGAACTACATATATTGCTGTTATTAACGCTTGAACAGTTAAAATTTTAATTTTGTTATTTCTCATTTTATCTCCTTTATTAGTTTAAGAGAAAAAATAAAAGAAGCTCTCATTAAATAATAAAATTTAATAGAGCATCCTTATCTATAGTTTTTTTTATAGATGGATCTCTCAAACATCTTATTTTATTATGATATACAATGTTAACATTATATCGTTTTTTAGTCAACTACCTATAAAAAATTAAAGTTATAAAAAATATTTTTTATCCCTCAACATAATTTATAAAACACTATCTTTTCACATATAAATAACAAAAAAAATAAAACAATAATCTTATCTCCCCCCCAATAAAGTTATTGTTTTATTTATATTAAGCGTGTAAACTTATAACTTCATCACATAACTCTTCTATATCTGTTCTTATATGAGAAGTTAATATAATAATTTTGTCATCACTCATATATCTTTTTATATAATCTCTTGTTTTTTGCGCTGATTTTTCATATAAGCCGCTAAAACATTCATCTAATATGAGAGTTTTAGGATTTGTCATAAACGCTTGAATTAATAACATTTTTTGTTTTGTTCCTAATGATAGATGCTTATATTTTTTATTTCTATGTTCCCACAAATCATAGAAATCTAACCAATAATCTAAATTAATTTCATCTTTCTTATCAGAAAATTTTTTTATTATATTCAAATTCTCAAGCAATGTATAATCTTCCATAAAGCTAGGATTTTCTATAATAATTCCTGCATCTTCAATAGAATTTAAAGGATTTCTTATTTTTTTACCATTTGCAAAACATCACCTTTATCAAGTGCTATATAACCACAAATAGCTTTCATTATTAATGTTTTTCCACTACAATTTCTTCCTAATATTCCGTATATTTTACCCTCAACAAAACTCATATTTATATTGTCTAATACGCTTTTGCCACGATATTTCTTCGTCCCATTTTTTATTTCTATCATATTTACCCCCTATAAATCGAATTTCAAAAATATTTATATAGTACAAATTATCACAAAAAATATATAAACAACAAATGAGAATAAGATATATATTTCACTAAAAAATATATACTGTTATTACTATTTACTAACATACTTTTTAAAATAGAATTTCCAAAGGTTCCTGCTAAATTGACTACATACCAACCATTCCATACAGTTTTCTCAAGATAGCCGGTATGAGTTACACTATTACTATTAACCCAAATACCATTTAAAGAACTGATGTACCTGGCATTGGCTACATCTAAACTTGTTCCAAGTAATGTCATTATAAAAACTGCTACTATTATTTTTTTTAATTTTTTCATTGTTGTTTATCCTTTCTTATTTACTCCCTTAAGAATTATCCCTATGAGGTCATTACATAGTACAATTTACACAAAGTAAAGTTAGATATACAACAGTTTTTAAAAATTTTATAAAAAAATATTTAGCATAAAGATTCTAAGCTTTACAATATTATTGAATCTTATATACCTAGAAATTAAAAAAGTAGTCTGTAAAATAATACAAACTACTTTCTTTAACTAATTATAAACTTTCTGTTTTATAAGCATCTTTTTTGTAAAGTTTTAATACGTCTGAACATATTTTATCAAAAACAAATGCTGCTACAAAAGGAATTACAATAAATGATAATATTATATAAGGAACTTGAGTTGATAATTCAGCTGCTTTTACTGGACCAATAAGACCAATAATTCCAAATCCTGCACTACTTTTATCTCCTAATACGTTAAATAACCAACCAGAAAATCCTGCAGTTGCTGCTGTTAAAAATATAGGTACTAAAAGTAATGGCGTTCTCGCACAGTTAGGCATCATTAATTTAATTGCACCTAATAAAATAGCCCAACTAACTCCTTTTGGATTCTTAGCTTTTATAGATCCTATCATAAGAACTGCTGCTGCTGAAACTACTCCTAGCGCTGCTGCTCCTGCTCCTAAGTTGTTAGCGTTAGAGAATAATACTATTCCCATTGCTACTGTAGATACAGGCGTAACTATGAATAAAGAAAAAGACATTGCGATTAATATACACATTAATAGAGGCTGTAATGTAGTAAATGTTAATACTCCATCAGCTAATAAATTAGTCAATTTCTTCATATATGGTAAAGTTAACAGTCCTATAAATGCTGGAACTGCTCCTCCTATAATAGGTAAAAATATAATAGTAAGAGAACCAAATTTTCCACTAACTGCTCTAATAATTACTACAGCAACTAAAGAAACTAATAAGACATTAAATAAATCACCCATTGGGGTAGCTGTATATAATTTTGTTTCTGCATTATAAACTATTGATCCGCTTCCTGCTAATATGGCACTTCCTAAAACGGCTGTTTCTAAAGCAGAAAACTTAAGCGTCATTCCAATAGCAACACCAACTAATACAGGAACAGCAAATTGTAACAGATAGACTGCTTGCCCTAACATAGCAAAAACATCAGTCAAGAAATACTTACCTAAATACTTAAAGACTGCTGATAAAACTGCATTAGCAATTAAACCTGCCACTATTCCTAAAGCCATTCCATTTAAAACCGTATTAAACAATTTTTTAAAACCTAGTTTTTCTTGCATAATATTCTCCTTTACATTAAATTATTATAGTAATTATAATAACATATTTTCTGAAAAAAGCAATATTTAACATAAAGGTTCAAATTAACTTCATGCTTATACTATATTAAAACATAATAAATTTTATTAATTGATATAGATAATATATGGTTCATAATATAAATACTTCAAAAATAACATTTTTGAAGTATTTATTCATTTTATAATTCTATAATATAGGATTTTTATTAGGCGTTCCCGCTTTTCTAGGATATTTTTTAGTTGTTCTTTTATTTTTTCTTATTTTAAGAATATGACGTTCTTCTCCTTCAACATAGAATAAATCATCACTTTCTAAAATTCCTCCTAAAACGTTTATAGCTTTAGATGCTTCTAGTTTTTCTTCGTTACATTTTTGAGCTTTTAAACTTAAAAAATAACCGTCTAATTTTACTAATGGTATACATAATTCAGATAAAACATTAAGTCTTGCTACTGCTCTTGCTGTTACAACATCGAAACTTTCTCTAAAATTATCTTTTTGGCCAAAATCTTCTGCCCTCCCATGCACAAAAATACAGTCTTTTAAGTCTAATTCTTCTGCCAATAAATTCAAAAATTTTATTCGTTTATTAAGTGAATCAACTATAGTTACTTCTAAATGTGGGTATATTATTTTTAGAGGAATAGACGGAAAACCTGCACCACTTCCAACATCACAAATACTTTTTACATTTTTAAAATCAAAGTAAAATGACGTGGCTATAGAATCATAGAAATGTTTTGTATAAAATTCATCTTCATCAGTTATTGCTGTTAAATTTATTCTTTCATTCCAATAAAATACTAATTGAAAATATTTTTTAAATTGATCTTTTTGTTTATCTGTTAAATTTATACCATTATTTTCTAAATGTTTGTAAAATTGATTTTTATCCATATTTTTACCTTGTTTTTCTTTGTTCTAAGTATACTATCAAAATCGAAATATCTGCTGGATTAACTCCTGATATTCTTGAAGCTTGACCTATAGTTAATGGAGAAACTTTCTTCAATTTCTCCCTAGCTTCTAATGCTAAACTAGGAACTTCATCATAATCTAGGTCAGTTGGAATTTTTTTCTCTTCCATTTTCTTTAATCTTTCTACTTGTTGAAGTGATTTTTTAATATATCCCTCATATTTCACTTCAATTTCTACTTGCTCAATAATATCTTTAGATAGTTCAATATTTTGATTAGCTAAATTTATTATGTCATAGTAATTTAACTCTGGTCTACGCAATAAATCTATCGCTAGAATTCCGTCTTTTAATTCAGCAGTATTTAATTTTCTCATTTTTTCTACTACTTCTTTTGTTGGTGTTATACGGAAAGTTTTTAATCTAGCTATCTCATCTTCAATTAATTTACGTTTTTGACAAAATCTTACGTATCTTTCCTCAGAAATTAAATTATATTTATAAGCTATTTCTGATAATCTCATATCTGCATTATCGTGTCTAAGTAGTAATCTATGCTCTGCTCTTGAAGTAAGTAGTCTATAAGGTTCATTAGTCCCCTTAGTTACTAAGTCATCAATTAACACTCCTATATAAGCCTCATCTCTCCCTAATATTAAAGGTTCTTCTCCCAAGATTTTACAAGCTGCATTTATTCCTGCTATTATTCCTTGACCTGCCGCTTCTTCGTAACCACTTGTTCCGTTAAGCTGACCTGCTGTGTAAAGACCTGATATTAATTTAGTTTCCAATGTAGGCCACAGAGTTGTTGGATTAATAGCATCATACTCTATAGCATATCCATTTCTCATAATAGTTGCATTTTCTAAACCGGCTATTGAATGTACCATATCACGTTGAACATCATCAGGCAGTGATGTAGACAATCCTTGAACATATATCTCTTTTGTATTTCTTCCCTCGGGTTCTAAAAATAATTGGTGTCTTTCTTTATCACTAAATCTTACATACTTATCTTCAATACTAGGGCAGTATCTAGGACCTGTTCCTTTTATTACACCAGAATACATTGCTGATCTGCCTAAATTTTCATCAATTATTTCATGAGTTTTACTATTAGTATAAGTTAACCAGCAAGGTATTTGATCTTTTATATATTCTGTAGTTTCATAACTAAAGGCATGTTCCTTATCATCTCCTGGCTGAATTTCTGTTTTCGAAAAATCAACAGTATCCGCATTAACTCTAGGTGGCGTTCCAGTTTTAAAACGTACTAAATCAAACCCTAGTTCTTCTAATTGTTTGGCTAAATCTATAGAAGGCATTTGATGATTTGGTCCAGAAGAATACTTTATATCCCCTATTACTATTTCTCCTCGTAAATATGTTCCCGTAGTTATTACAACTGCTTTGGCTTTATATTTTGTACCAAGCATAGTAGAAATACCTATAACTTTACCTTCTTCTATTAATAATTCCTTAACCATAGCTTGCTCTAAATCTAAGTTAGGAATATCTTCTAATAATTTTTTCATAGCTAATTGATATTGTACTTTGTCTGACTGAACACGTAAAGCTCTAACTGCCGGTCCTTTTGCTGTATTAAGCATTCTTGATTGAATATTAGTTTTATCAGCAATAATTCCCATTGCTCCACCCAAAGCATCAATTTCCCTAACTACTATACCTTTCGCAGGACCTCCAACACTTGGATTACAAGGCATAAATCCTATAGTATCCAAATTAATAGTAACTAATAGCGTATTTACTCCTTTTCTACTAGCAGCATAAGCAGCTTCAATTCCTGCATGTCCCCCACCAATCACAATAATATCATATTCTTTTAAAAATTCAGTCATAATTCCTCCAAATATACTTTAATATAGACAATTAATATTGTTAATTATTTAGTAACTATATTAACTCGTTAAACGATTGTTATACATTTCAAAATTATGCTTTCACCAAAATTTTGATTTTTCATTATAATATCTTAACACAATATATTTTTTTTATCTAATATTTCAAACAAAAAATGAATAAAAGTAGTTAATAATTACTTTTACCCATTTACATATTATAAAAAATTACAAAGCATTAGTAAAATCTTTTATAAATTTATCAATATTTTCGAAATCTTCATCACTATCTGCTTCTATTTCTATTTTTAAATTTTTCGTAGGATTAATTGCGCCTGTTTTCTTAATTTGTTCATCAAATTGATCAACACAGACACAATATTCCTCATAAAGAGTATCCCCTGTACCAATTACACCATAAACTTTACCTTCTAAATTTAAATCAGGAATAATTTCAAAGAATTCTTCCATTTCATCAGGTAAATCTCCTTCTCCATAAGTATAAGTTGCAACAATAAATGCGTCAGATTCTTCTAAAAAACTAAAGTCATCTAAATCCTCTACAAAATTCATATTTATATCAATATCTTTTTCATTTTTAAATTTTTCTACTATAAGTTCACAAAGTGCTTCAGTATTACCTGTTAAACTAGCATAAACTAATTGTATATTCATAAAATTTAACTCCTCTATTTTTTTTCTAACTTACTATATATTCTTTCAAATTCTTCTTGCCAATTATTCCAATCCAATCGAATTGTCGAATTTTCTTGTAAAATATTACGTGCAATATCTTCTATAGTAACGCTTAACAATGACTGTTTTAATATTTTATTAAATTCTGATATTGTAGACAAGTACTCTTCGTATCTTCTACTTATCTCTTTTGCTCCTTTAAATATCCTAGCTATGTAATCCGTCTTTAAAACAAACAAATCTATAGGCCCATTTATTGCCTCATATATGTCATATAAAGAAACTTTTTTATTTTCTCTATATCTATATCCGCCACCTACTCCAGTACTAGCTTTTACTAGATTATTAACTACTAATTTTCTCATGATTTTTTTCAAATAAGTAGGTGATATATCCAAACGATCACTTATTTCTTTGGAATTTAGATATATTCTTCTATCTTGAAAATATAACATTACCATTATACATATTGCTTGTTCTGTACTTTTTGTTAAATGCATTTTTTTCTCCTTATTTACATAGAAAAAATTAACTTATTAGTCCTTTTTTCTTTCTCCCCAATATTGATAATATGTACATTCTATAGAACCATTAAAAAGTTTTCGTCTTTTTGTAGCTTTTTTTCCGTATAAATGTTCAAACATTTTGTTAGATGTTAATAAATATAATGACCAGTATCTAAGATCTTTTAATTGTTCTCCCAAAAATTTATACATTTTCTCTACTTCTTTTTTCTCACCAATACGCTCTCCGTAAGGTGGATTAGCTATTACACATCCTGTTTCTCTTTTAGGTACAAAATCATAGACAGTCATTTGCTTAAATTCAATAACATCTACTAATCCTATTTCTTCAATATTATTTTTAGCTGTTTCTATCATTTTTGGATCAATATCTGATCCGTAAAGCTCTAATTTTTTATCATAGTCTATTAATTCTTCTGCTTTATTTCGTTCTTCTTCTATTAAATTTTTGGGTATCCAGTGCCATTTTTCAAAATCAAATCGTCTGTTAATTCCAGGAGCCATATTTTGAGCCATCATTGCAGCTTCTATTAATAAAGTTCCTGATCCACAGAATAAATCATAAAAAGGAATATCACCTTTCCAGTTAGTTAATTTTACCATCGCCGCCGCTAAAGTTTCTTTTAATGGTGCTGTCCCTTGTTTAGCTCGGTAGCCTCTTTTATGTAGTGCATCTCCCGAGGTATCTAAAACTATCGTAGCTATATCGTTTAGCATAATAATTTCTAGTCGGTACCTAGCACCTGTTTCTTTTAACCAACCACTTACATTATATGATTTTTTCATTTTCTCTACTATAGCTTTTTTTACTATAGACTGACAATCGGAAACACTGAATAATTTGGATTTGTGGCTACGTCCATCAACAGGGAATTTAGCATCTTCTGGTAAATATTTATCCCAATCTATCTCCTTAGTTTTCTCGAACAATTCTTCAAATGTATAAGCAGGAAATTGAGCAACAACAATTTTAACACGATCTGCACAACGCAACCATAAGTTCGAACGTACAATTGCACGTTTATCCCCTAAAAAATATACTCTACCATTTTCAACTTTAGTTTCATAACCTAATTCTTGCACTTCTTTTGCTACTATTGATTCTAATCCCATAGGGGTTGTCGCTACTAATTTATATTGCATTATTTTCTCCTAACTTAACTATAATATTAATCCTTTTAAATTATAAAAATAAGGCTCAAATGAGCCTTGCTAGTCAATTTACTTTATCATAAGCCATATTCTGTTCCTATACTTACTATAACGAGCAACTAGAACTCTCGTAAAAATAGGTGTAATCATCTGTCTAAATAATAAATTATTTCTCATCTCTATATTCATTTCTACAAGATGAGTGCTTCTACCAAAATTTGAATTGCTCGCTCAAGGGGTTTACCGCGTTCCACTTTTTATATTTCTATAAAAACTTCGTCACTGTGGCACTTTAAAGATACATTTTTCCATATGCAAACACTTAGGAAAAATCGTCTGCCGTTACTAAAATTAGTACCTAAACTTATTGTTTCATTTAGCATGAACACTACTAGCATCTCAGCTAGTGCGAGTATGGACTTTCCTCACCAAATTAAATTAGCGCGATTACTCAAAAGTAAATACTCTTAAAATTATACCATATTTATAACATATATGATACTATTTTAAAACATTTATTTTTCCAGCAGCTATCTCTTCTAATGCTTTTCCTACTTCTTTATGTGAAACATAATTATCTAACTGTTTTGATTCTGGTTCTGAAAAAATTACTCTAGCTCTCTTACTAGCTAGTGATACTAACATATACTTTGAATCTACCTTTTCTTTTAAAACATCTAATTTTGGGTATAACATTTTTATCCTCCTTATTATACTTCTTCTAACTCTAACAATGCTCTTCTATATTTCATCTCAACTCTATCTCGTCTCAAATGTTCGCTTTTTATAATAGCTTTTATTCTATCTACAGCTAATTCTACTTTATCATTTTCTACAACATAGTCATATAGGTGCATCATTTGAATTTCTCTACGTGCCTTAGATATCCTTTCTTGAATAACTTCCTCACTTTCTGTTCCACGACCTTTAAGTCTACATTCTAAATCGAAAATACTAGGTGGAGCTAAAAATATAAATAATGCTTCTGGAATTTTATTTTTTACTTGCTCAGCACCTTGAACTTCTATTTCTAAAAATATGTCTTTTCCTTTTTCCATAGTTTCTCGAACATATTTAACTGGAGTTCCGTAATAGTTATCTACATATTTTGCATATTCTAGAAGTTCCCCTTGCTCGATTAAAGCCTCAAATTCTTCTTTTGTTTTGAAGAAATAATCGATACCTTCTTCTTCTCCTTCTCTTTTATTACGTGATGTCATAGATATAGAGTACTCAAAATCAACACTATTTTCAAATATAGCTTTTCTTACAGTACCTTTGCCTACCCCTGATGGTCCTGATAATACAATTAATAATCCTTTCTCAATCATTGTTATATCCTTTATAGTTTTATTTATCTATATATATTATCATAAAACATATAAAATTTAAACCTATATATACTATAAATTTTAATAATATGTTATACTGAATATATTTAATTGGGAGGTAATAAAATTATGGCTTTTGATGGTTTTTTCACAAGAAAAATAATTACTGAATTAAACAATGAATTATCATATGGGCGTATCAATAAAATAAATAACATATCTAATAACGAAATTATCTTTACAATAAGAAAAAACACTAAAAAGAAATTACTAATTTCTATCAATCCACAAAAATCAAGAATACATCTTACTAATAATAAATATGAGAATCCAAAATATCCTTCAAATTTCTGCACTGTACTTAGAAAATACTTGACCAATGGATATATAATAAATTTTTCGCAAACAAATAATGATAGAATAATTTTTATGAAAATTAAAAATAATGATGAGCTAGGATATGAACATATATACTATTTAATAGTAGAATTGATGGGAAGACATTCTAACATTATTATTACGGATAATAACTATAAAATTATAGAAGCAATAAAAAACAGTTATGATATAGAATATTCTCGTTCTACAGTAGCAAATATTGAATACAGACTTCCTCCTACTCAAAAAAAATTAGATCCTTTCAATATAGAAAATTATAAAGATTTATATTACGATAAAAATGACGATAAATTTCTACTAAATAATTTTTCTGGGGTTTCTAGCAATCTAAATAATTACTTTTCACAAAAAAAATATAACTTATATAAATTCCAAGATTTTTGTGAAAACTTTGAAGATTATTATAAACCTACTTGTATAACCGAAAATAAAAAAGACTTTTATTTCTTTGATATCTATGATTCAAATTACGAAAAAGAAACTTTTGATAATCTGTCACAATTACTAGATTATTACTACAACATAACTAACTTTGAAAATGAAACTAACAAAAACTCTAATAAAAAAATATATACATTCGTAAAAAATAAAATATTCAAATTAGAAAAAAAAATAATCATTTTAACAAATGAAATAACTAAGGCAGAGAATAACAACACCAATGAATTAAAAGGAAATTTAATTCTAGCAAACAATTATTTATATAAAAACTATGTTCCTAATGAAATAACAGTTCAAAATTTTTATAATGAGGATTTAGAGAATATAACGATAAAATTAGATTCCACACTTTCTATTGAAAAAAACGCAGAATTATATTTTAATAAACATAAAAAAAACAAAAGAACAGTAGATAATTTAACTACTCAAATAGAAATTAGCAAGCAAGAGTTAGTATATTTTCAAAATATAAATGTACAATTAAATAATGCAGACATATCCGATATTGAAGAAATTATAGAAGAGCTAACAAACTACGGATATATTAAAGAGAAAGTAAATAAAAAAAATAAACAAACTAAGTATAGTATTTTGAATATTGATGGATCTGATATCTATATAGGAAAAAATAATATTCAAAACAATGCAATCACTAATAAATTAGCTAAAAGAAATTATTTTTGGTTTCATGCCGAAGATATCCCAGGAAGTCACGTTGTTATTTTCTCTGACAATCCTAGTAAAAATCAAATTGAGACAGCTTCTATTTTAGCTGGGTATTTTTCAAAAAACAAAAATGAAAAATATGTTAATGTAGACTACACACAAATTAAACACGTCAAAAAAATACCAGGCGCTAAACCAGGTATGGTTAGTTATACAAATCAAACTACTATAAAAGTAGAAATTGACAATTATAAAGTCCAAAGATTATTACAACAAATCAAAAAATAATCAATGCTTTTTAAGCAAAAAAGTTTGTAAGTACAAATATATAAATATAACTAGAAATAATATATCTGTACTTACAAACTTTTATTTTATTATATAGTCAAGAAGATAAGCAAGCGACATTATTATTGAAATTAAAATTGTCAATTTCGCTGTTAATACCATATATGGTGCCATTGTCTTCTTATCATTATTAGCTAAGAAACCTTTTACTATTTTTATTGCTAACGGAATAGTAATTAAAACCAACAAATTATAAACAGATCCTATTTTTGTAATACTATAAATCATATTAAGAATATAAACTAATACAAAAGATAACGCTAGAGTAAATATCGCTATCCTTCTTCCGACACTTATTGCATACGTATATCTTCCAGATAACTTATCGTTATCCAAATCTCTTATGCTATTAGACAATAATATAGCTCCTATTAAAAGAAATAATGGCAATGAAATCAATACTATACCTACATTTACAAAACCAGTTTGAATATAAAATGCTATACATGCTATTACAGTCCCCATAAAAAAGCCAGCAGTTACTTCTCCATACGGTGTATAGGCAATAGGATTCTTTCCACCAGTATAAAAATAACCTGCCAACATACAAACTAAACCTAATATAAGTAAATAATGGCTAGTTATACTAGACAAATAGATACCCAACATGAGTGCCACTAAGTATACTGCACAGGCTCCTAGAAATACTTCATTTGTTTTAAGTTTTTCATTAACTATTGAAGCTGATATCCCTTGTGAATCTTTTTTATCTATTCCATTTTTAAAATCATAATATTCATTAAATAAATTGGTACCTGCCTGAATAAGAATACAAGCTAATAAAAATATGGCAAATTTAAACCAACTAAAAGATATTACATATTTCAATGAGAAGCTACTTCCTACTAAAACAGGACCTATTGATGCAGGAAAACTATGGGGTCTAATACATAATAAAAACTCTTTTAATTTATTCAATAAAATCACCTTCCATTCCAATTCTAATTAATACCACATAATATTATATCTCATTTAATTAAAAAATACTTAATAAATAACATAAAAAATAAAATTTAGCTACAAATTTATTATTAATAGTCAGATATTAAGAACATCATAAGATTAAAATATACTCAAAAATTTTTGGGGATTTAGAATATAATAAAAATTAAAGATGATCAAAAATACTATTAATCATCTTTAAAGCATTAATTATTAAAATTTATATTATTTCGTTATAACTATATCTTCTATTGATATGTTAGTTCCATTTGTTATTCTATTTCTATAAGAAATTGAGGCCGGACTATTTATTGTCCATACATTATCAAACCAATTTATAAATTCAGTAATATCATAATCTATTTTTACTAATTCTACAAAAACACCATCTACCTCTTGAGAAATTATAGCGTCTTTATGTTTAGTATTAGCTATTCTAGTAATAAGACCAAATGTAGTATCTCTTACATTTGCCATACCTGCTGATCCATTGTTAACTACAACTTTATTTCCCAAGCTAAGTAATACAGGCAAGCAAGTATGGGTCGTTGCCAAAATGTCTACATTGTTATCTTCTAGCCAATGTTCTATTTCTTTTTGTCTATCAAACTTTTTTAAATTTTCATTGGAACATTGCCAACCAGCCATATTCTTCTCATCTCCATGAGTAATAGCAATTTTTTTATCTAAGTATTTCAAACAAATTGTAAACTTTCTATTTTTTAGATTTCTTAATATTCCTTCATCAGTAATATTATCTTTGAGCATTGAATGAATATTATTAGATCTTTCTACTATAGATTCATCAACATTTTCTGGGTAATTACACCCACAGCCAAATAAACTATCTTTATTTAATAGTTCATATTCTACATTTCCAAAAAGCTTTATACAAGATTCTATATCATTTTCAATAGCAAGAAAATCTTCTTCATACACATCAAACCAATGAATATCACCGTTAAATATTAATAACGGATTTTCTTTTTCCTCATTAGCCAACTCTTTTATTTTCATTAGTGATTGATAATTCCCATATAATCCCCCTATAATATAGATAGGTTTATCTGATAATATGTCTATATTTTCTGCCCACTTTTCTTGTAGCATATATTTTAGTGAACAATTTCTACCTTTAATCATTATTAGTACCTTTTACAAAGAAGCTAGGTAGCACGTATAACAGAGTACAAAGTATTAATCCATAAAAATTCACACCTAATGTTAGTGCTTGTTTTCCACTTCCTATTGCAAAAATTTTCGGTACACCATTAATTACTAGCAATATTCCCAAAATAATTCCTAACCAAAAACTCAAATGAAATCCTATTTTTGTAGGTTTTACTACTCCATGCAATAAAAATATTGGTGCTAATCCTATTACCATCGTTCCACTAATAGTTGTCGCTTTTAATATGTCTGTTCCCATAATCATAGGTAAATTTCCTAATATAGCAAATATAATCATTGTAATTATCGCTATAAGTTTAGCATTATTTAACCCTGATTTTCCGGCAACTTCTGGCAACTCTTTTGCAGTTAATTTTCCTAAACTTGAGAAAGTTGAATCAAGAGTTGATCCTGCTGCAGAAACCATAACTACTATCATAGCAAAATATCCTGCTGTTCCCAATGTTTTCCCTAACGCTGCTGGTACATTGCTAGATAATTCCATACCTATTAAATTTGCATGAATACCTATGAAACTAAAAATTAATATTGAGAAAAATCCTAATATTCCAGAAACTGTAAATGCTTTAACCATTTCTTTTTCATCTGAGATAAAACCTCTATCAGTAAGCACAGGATCATGAAACGGATAACTAAATAATTGAAGTACTGTTACTAATAGCATATCTACACCAGCATCAAGAGCCCACGATCCAGAAGTAACAAACTCTCCGATGCTATGTTTTGGTAAAATTAATAATACTACCCATCCTACAAAGAATATAAATATTATAGCTTGAATAACATCAGTAACTATTGAACTTCTTAAACCACCCATTATAGAATAAATCAGTGTTATAACAGTAAATAATACTGCTGAAATTATAAATTCTTTACTTCCAGATTTACCATAATAACCTCCTACAACAGATGTATTACTCCAAACTTCGTTAAATAAACGAATTAAAATAGCTGCAGAAAAAGCTACTGCTGCCGCTCTACCATAGTTAGACGTTAAAAAACTTACCAAGCCTTTAGCCTTGTACTTTACACGTAATCTATAAATGGCAAATCCTGCTAAAGGAATACATAACCAATAAGTTGCATATGCCAATCCTCCTACAAATCCATACTGAGCCCCTAGATTAGCTGCATTAGTAACAGATTTAGCAAAAATCCAACTTATAAAAATACTAAGCATTAACATCATTTGCGTTGGCTTCTTACCACTATTACTCTCCCCTTCAAAAAATCCCTTATCTGTTACTTTTTTGGGAGATAATAAAAACATTATCAATCCATAAACAATCAAAAATCCCCAAAATAAATAACCAGTATATAAATTCATTATAATTCCTCCTAATAATTAATAAATTTACAATGATACTATGCATTATAACAAATTACATTATTATTGTAAATACTAATTAGATTGATTACCTATCAACAATATAATATAATAGTATAAAATATTACATTATTGAGGTAAACTATTAATGTTAAAAATTATATTTAATAAACATATATCATTATTATGTATTATCGTAATATGTTCTATAATAATTTATTTTTCTCATCAGACAGGAGTAGAATCTTCAAAAATTAGTAGCAATATATTAATTAGAAAATTAGGACATATTACTGAATATACTGCACTAAGCTTTTTTACTAATGTATTTCTCTCTAATCATATCAATAAAGAAAAGTCAATTATATATTATAGTTTTATGTTTGTAGTTTTTTTCGCTACTACAGATGAAATACATCAACTATTAATCCCTGGACGTACTTTTAAAATTACAGATATTTTTATTGATTCTATAGGGGGAATTATAGGAATACTACTTTATCTATCCATAAATAAAATATATATAAAACTTCCTAAATAAATATAAAAATATTTTAATAAATATATTTATGTTTTTTATAACTTATATTGTTATTTTTATTCAAATATGTTAACCTTTAATTTAGTAGAACATATGTGTTTTACGTTATTAAAAACCTATTTTTCAACATATTATGTAAATATACACTTTCCAAATAAATATATATTTAATATATTTTTTTAACACATTATTTGTAATTTCAAAAAAAAAGATGTATAATTATATTTAATATAAAAAATAGAAAGAGGTCTAAAATGTTAAAAGCTCTTATTGTTGAAGACGATAAACTATTAGCTTCTTTATTCCAGAAATTTATAGAAGAAAAGTTTACTTCTGATATTTGCAGTAATGGTTTAGAAGCTATCGAAAAACTTAAAACAGAACATTATGATTTAGTTATAGCTGACAGTATATTACCTAAATTGAACGCTCTTGGTATTATTAGAGAACTAAAGAAAAATAATATGTTAATTCCCATAGTTGTTATATCATTTACTGAATCTACAGATGATAAAACAGAAATAATGGAATACCCTATGGCAGATTATTTCCTTAGAAATTACGGTAAAGAGACTTTCTTAATAATGGTTGATAATTTGCTACAAAGATTTAATAATAAAAAAGATAATGCTGTAATTTCGTACAAAAATCTTAAAGTGGATTTAACAAGCGAAGTTGCTTCTTTTAATGATGTTGTTTTAGAAAATATAAAAGGTAAATATCTTGATTTGTTGTATTTCTTTGTTCTTAACAACAATATAATTTTGAAAAAAGAAGAAATTTTCGATAGAGTCTGGGGCGTAAATTCAGAAACAACGATAAATGCTATTGAAGTATATATTTCTGGTCTTAGAAAAGAATTAAAAAAAGTTGGCTGTGATCAATATCTAAAAACTATTCGTGGGATAGGTTATTCACTTTCATAATGAAAAATTTAGAATTTGACTATCCTATAGATTATGATATATACTCAATTGAAGAAATAACCATAATTATAGATTTCTTTAATACTATTGAACAATGTTACTTAGATGGTGTCTTATTAGAAGACTATAAAAAAATTTATAAAAAATATAAAACTGTAGTCCGAACAAAATCAGAAGAAAACAGTATGCTAAAAGATTTCAAAAAAGTTTCCGGCTATGATGGCTACTTAACTACAAAAGAAATGAAAAACGAAAAAACAATTATTAGAATAAAAGTCTAATAATTGTTTTTTTTATTCAATCTAAATATAAAACTATATTTTCTATAGTACTTTTCTTCAAAGAAATAATTCTTTGATTACTACTCCCTCTAAATTTTAACGATAAATCTCTAAGCGCCAAAATAAAAGGTCCGTCTACTAAAATATCACATAAAGATAACAATTTTATTTTATCTTTATCTGATGACTTAATTAATTGCTCATAAGTATACCCACTATATACCCAAATATCTTTTGTATCACCAAATTCTTTTCTTACTCTTTCACAAAGTTTTATAGCTACTGTTGTGTTCAAAAAAGGTTCTCCCCCCAAAATAGTCAACCCTTGAACATAACTTCTGCTCAAATCTGTAATAATTTTATCTTCTACTTCATCAGTATAGTAACTTCCTGCATTAAAATTTTGAATACTTGCATTAAAACATTCTTTACAAGAAAATAGACACCCGCTAAGATAAATCGAACATCTAACTCCCTCACCATCAACAAATTGAAACGGTTTGTAACTTGCAAATTTATTCTTAGAATATTTTTTAGAAGTCCAATCTTCCTTAGGAGATTTGTAACTCTTTAAATTACTTTCATTTATATTTATCAAATTTTGATTACAATCTATATTGTTAATTATAGTTTTAAATTTTTCTTCTCTCGACACAACAGCACCTCCTAATAACTATTTTAATATATCATTTTATAACTAAATATTCAAACAATATCTTGACTAAAAAATTTAATTTACATATAATAACATTATATTAGGAGGTCATTATGAAAATTTTAATAACTGGTTTTGATCCTTTCGGTGGAGAAAAAATAAATCCATCAGCAGAAGCAATTAAACTCTTACCTAAACATATAAAAGATTGTGAAATTATAACTAAAACTATACCTACAGTTTTTGAACTATCAGCAGAAGTATTGAAGAAAGAAATATTAGAACATAATCCAGATATAGTAATTTGTATAGGACAAGCTGGTGGTAGTAGTAATATTTCTATTGAGCGTGTAGCTATAAATATAGATGATGCTCGTATTCCAGATAACAATGGAAATACTCCTGTAGATAAAAAAATTAAGGAAGACGGTGCTAATGCTTACTTCTCTACACTACCTATAAAAGCTATAATCACTAAATTAAATGAAAATAATATTCCTGCTAAAATATCTAATAGCGCTGGAACTTTTGTTTGTAATCATATAATGTACCAGTCATTATACTTAGCCAATCAGTTAAACAATAATTTTAAAACAGGATTTATTCACATACCATTCTTACCAGAACAAATAGGTAAAGCATATCCTTCTATGAGCTTAGAAAATATTATAACTGCTATAGAAATAATAATAGAAACAACTATAGATTATTTTTATATTGATGATATTAATGTTTCCTATGGTACCGAATTCTAAAAAGAAAAGACTAATTTCTAAAAATAGAAATTAGTCTTTTTTTATTATCTAGTTTTTTCATATTTTAATTTATCTTTATTTTTTTCTAAAAATTCCGATAATTCTTTATCTGGAATTTGTCTTAAATAAAGGTTAGATCTAATAGTCTCATCTTCTTCTCGACATGTTGATAACACTAAATATTTATCATTGGCATCTATCTTTATATTATTACTCTTTGTTGTTGCATCTTTACTAACATCTGATAGTTGTTGTGCAAAATCCGAATCACTATCAAATGAAGTTCTGTAAAACGCTGTTGTTTCTGGAACAATAATTAAAAATGCTGCTTCATAATAATATTTTCTTTCTGGCGTTTCTATTACAACATATGGATGAGCATCAAAATAACTTTGTTTATCATAAAAGTTAACATCGTTAAACATTCTACTATCTGGAACTTTACTTCCGCGAGCATGTCCAAACAACCAAGTTAATTTGTCATTAAATGTTTTATTATTATCCATATCCATATATACAGTTCCCATAAGCGGTTCAATAGCACCCTCAAATGTTTTGTCAAGGTAAGTTTCATTATCTGTAGTTTGAACTATAGGTTCATCTAGGTTTGTACCTGGAGCATAAACATAAGATATAGTATCCTTATTAATACTAGACAAATTATCAAACTTATCTTTTAAATAAGTTTTCTCTTCTTCGCTTACTTTATACGAACTTTCAGATTTATTATTACTGCTATTGTCAGAACTACTACATCCTGATAATGTAAAAGTTATACCTATAGCTAAAAATAGTACAATTACTAATGAAAAAAATCTTTTAAAATTAATTTTTAATAAATTCATTTCATAATCTCCTATTATATATTATTAATTTATCTTTATCTAACTACTACTGCTGTTCCTGTTGCTGCAACAAAAATCATAGAACCATTTTGTCCTAGACTTTCAAAGTCAATATTTACACCAACAACAGCATTAGCACCTAATTTAAAAGCATTGTTCTTTAATTCTTCTAAAGCATCGTTACGTGCAGATATCAATTCTTTTTCATAACCGCTACTTCTTCCTCCGAAGAAATTTCTAAGTCCAGCTCCTATATCTCTAACAAAATTTATACCCGAAACAACCTCACCAGTTGCTAAACCTTTATATTCCACTATTTCCATACCTGGAATATTATTTGTTGTTGAAATTAACATCGTTATTCCCCCTTTTATTAATCTACTATAATGCCTACTACTTCATCTAAAGATGCTCCTAAAAAATAAGAGTTAATATCTACATTTTCAAGAACTTTTGTTACATCTAATTTACTGTACTTAACGCCTATTAACTTTTGAGCTATATCTTCTACATCCATAACTCCAAAAAAATCTCCAAAGAACTTAACATTAGATATAATACCATTGTCTACCTGAATATTTGCTTCTATCTTACCAGTAGGTAATCTACGATTTCGTTTAATATTAAATTCTGGATTTTTACCATAAACCCAATCCCAAGAATCATTTTTTTCAGATTGTATTTTCTTTATACTAATTAAATCTTCTTCATTAAAAGTATAATCTTCCATATCATACTTATCATTCATATATTTTTTCAAAGCTGTCTTAAAGTCTATCACTGTCATATCTTTATTAGGTAGATGCTTCTTAATGTTAGTTACCCTTGATCTTACCGACTTAATACCTTTTGACTCTATTTTATCTTTAGATACTTTTAAAGCTTCAGAAAGTACACTAGTATCTACATCAAACATTAGACAGCCATGATGCATAATTCTACCCGAACGAACATATTGTGCATTTCCACAGAATTTTTTTCCGTCAATTTCTAAATCATTACGTCCCGTAAAACTAGCACTAACTCCTAAAGAATCTAATGCATCTAATACCGGTTGAGAAAAACTCTTGAAATCAAAAGCTTCCCCACTTCTCCCATTAGATATAATAGTGTAATTTAAATTATTTAAATCATGATAAACAGCTCCTCCGCCACTCACACGACGGATAATCTCTATTCCATTATCATCACAATATTTTTGATTTATCTCTTCTGTGGTATTTTGATTTTTGCCTACAACTATACAAGGCTTATTAATCCATAAAATAAAAACATCATCTTGCTTAGCTAATTCATTAAAAGCATAAAATTCAACCGCAGTATTAAACTTAGGGTCATTACTATTTGTTTCTATATATATCATATACATCCCCTCTATACAAATTTATATTTTCATTAAATTATGCTTACATATATTTAATAAAATTCATCATACAATATAATTCATTACTAAGTAATTATATTATAAAAATAAAACATATTCAATATTGTTGCATAATTTGTAAAATAATTTTTATATATTCAATAATAATTATATTATAAAAAAGATATAATGTAAACTCGGCAAATAAAATTTCTATTTTTACCGAGTCTACATATTAATATATAAAATTTTAAAATAAACTTATTTAGCTAATTCATATCCCGCATCAATCCAAGATACAATTCCTCCTGGTTGACGATAAACTTCTGTAAATCCTGCTTCTTTAGCTATAGTTGCAGCAACATCACTTCTCTCACAAGCTACAAAACCACAATAAACAACTATTTTTTTGTTTTTATTATCTCCCAATATTTTTAAAAATGCCTCTTTTTGTTCAGTAGTTACATCATCCATTTTTGTTGGCAATGTAGCATTTATAGCTCCAGGTATTTTTTGTTTTGCATAAGCATCAGCTGGCATAGTATCTACAAGTATCATATCTTCTTTATTGTCAATCCATTTTTTTAACTCTTCTGTACTAATAAGTTTGTATTTATTTTTATCAACAGCAGTCACTAAATTCATTGCTGCTTTTTCAATTTTTTGCTCATTTCCATCTTTAGATGTTCCTACTCCTTTAGAACAAGCTGATAATGTTAATATTAATAATCCTACAGTAGTAATTAATAATAATTTTTTTAACTTTTTCATTTTTATCTCCTATCCTACAATCTCCCTATATTAATTATAATATTTTAAAAACTATTAGTCAAACGTTTTCTTAAATATGATTTCTTAGTTATATTTTATAAAAATTAAAAGACTTAATATATCATTAAGTCTTTAATAAATTTATTTAAAATAATTAATTCCCATTGCATCTTTAACTTCATCTAAAGTTTTAGCAGCTACTTCTTTAGCATTATCACTTCCTAATTTAAGGATTCTGTAAACTTCTTCTTTATCTTTAGCAAATTCTTCTCTTCGTTCTCTTATTGGGCGTAATAATTCTTGCATTATTTCGTTTAATCTTAATTTTAATTTTACGTCTCCTAAACCGCCTCTTTCATATTGAGCTTTTAATTCTGCTACTTCCTCTTTATTAGGATCAAATATATCTAGATACGTAAATACCACATTCCCCTTAACTTGACCAGGATCTTCGACTCTAATATGATTTGGATCTGTATACATCTTCATAATTTTTGCTTTTATTTCATCAGGAGAATCAGATAAATATATCCCATTATTTAGAGATTTGCTCATTTTTCCATTTCCATCAATACCAATTAGTCTTCCTTGATTTTTTTCTGGTAAAACAATTTCTGGTAATGTTAGTACTTCTTTTTGATAAATTCTATTAAAATCACGAACAATTTCTCTAGTTTGCTCTAACATAGGTTTTTGATCTTCTCCAACAGGTACATGAGTTGCTTCGAATGCTGTAATATCTGCTGCTTGACTTATAGGATAAGCTAAAAATCCTGCTGGAATACTTTCACCAAAATTTTTACTAATTAATTCTTGTTTTACGGTAGGATTACGTTGTAGTCTAGCCAAACTAACTAAATTCATATAATACATAGTAAGCTCAGCTAACTGTGGTATTTGTGATTGAATGAAAATTGTTGTTTTTGCAGGATTTAATCCTATAGCTAGATAATCTAACGCTACCTCTGTGACACTTTCAATAATTTTTTTAGGATTATCTGCATTATCAGTTAATGCTTGTTGATCTGCTATCATAACAAACATTTTGGTATTTTCTTCATTTTGTAACTTTATTCTATTTTTTAAAGAACCTACGTAATGCCCTAAGTGCAGTTTTCCTGTTGGTCTATCTCCTGTCAAAATAATCTTTTTACTCATTAATTAACTCCTTAGTGTATAGTTATGTAAATTATACAATATTGTAATAATATTTGCAATATCAACACAATCAAAAAAGACTAGAGACAATCTCTAGCCTTTTATCTTGTAATCACTAATTATTTGATGATTTCAGTAACAACACCTGAACCTACTGTACGTCCACCTTCACGAATTGAGAAACGAGTTCCTGATTCGATAGCTATTGGTGAAATAAGTTCAACGTTGATTGATACATTATCTCCAGGCATTACCATTTCAGTTCCTTCTGGTAATGTAACTACTCCTGTTACGTCAGTTGTACGGAAGTAGAATTGTGGACGATAGTTTGTGAAGAATGGAGTATGACGTCCACCTTCTTCTTTTGATAATACATACACATCTGCTACGAATTGAGTATGTGGAGTGATTGTTTTAGGAGCTGCTAAAACTTGTCCACGTTCAATATCTTCACGAGCAACACCACGTAATAAAGCACCGATGTTATCTCCTGCTTCAGCGTAGTCTAATAATTTACGGAACATTTCTACTCCTGTTACTGTAGTTGAAGCTGGTTCTTCAGTTAATCCAACGATTTCTACTACATCTCCAACTTTAACTTGTCCACGCTCAACACGTCCTGTTGCAACAGTACCACGTCCAGTGATTGAGAATACGTCCTCTACTGGCATCATGAATGGTTTAGCGTTATCTCTTTCTGGAGTTGGAATATATTCGTCAACTACGTTCATTAACTCAACAACTTTATCTTCCCAAGCTTCTTCACCTTCAAGAGCTTTAAGAGCTGAACCGTGGATTACTGGTACATCGTCTCCATCGAATCCATACTCAGAAAGTAATTCACGTACTTCCATTTCTACTAATTCTAATAACTCTTCGTCATCTACCATATCACATTTGTTTAAGAATACAACGATTTTTGGTACTCCAACGTTACGAGAAAGTAAGATGTGCTCACGAGTTTGAGCCATTGGTCCGTCTGTAGCAGCTATAACTAAGATAGCTCCGTCCATTTGAGCTGCTCCAGTGATCATATTTTTAACGTAGTCAGCGTGTCCTGGACAGTCTACGTGTGCATAGTGACGAGATTCTGTTTCGTACTCGATGTGAGAAGTATTAATTGTAATACCACGTTCTCTTTCTTCTGGTGCGTTATCGATAGCATCGTATGATTTAGCTTCTCCTTTACCAGAACGTTTTGCTAAAACTGTAGCAATTGCTGCAGTTAAAGTAGTTTTTCCGTGGTCAACGTGACCTATTGTACCAATGTTGGCATGTGTTTTACTGCGGTCAAATTTTTCTTTTGCCATTATTTAATGTTCTCCTTGAAATAAATAGATTTTTTACAAGTTACATAGAGTACATCTATGATAACTATATTTTATAATTTTAATGCATAAATTGCAACTATAAAGAATAAATTTATTAATTATCCTTTATTTTTTTTGATAATTTCTTCTGAAATTGATTTTGGTACTTCTTCATAGTGATCAAATACCATTGAGTAAGTTCCACGTCCTTGTGTTGCAGAACGTAATGATGTAGCATATCCAAACATTTCAGATAGTGGTACTTGTGCACTAACTACTTGTGCATTACCACGTGCTTCCATTCCTTCTACACGCCCACGACGTGAAGTAATATCTCCCATAATATCTCCTAGATATTCTTCAGGCATTACTACTTCTACCTTCATAATAGGTTCTAAGATTACAGGGTTACATTTTTTAGCTGCTTCTCTAAGAGCTAAAGAAGCTGCAACTTTAAATGCCATTTCAGATGAATCGACATCGTGGTATGAACCATCGAATAATTTAGCTTTAACGTCTATTAATTCATATCCAGCCAATACCCCATTAGCCATAGAATCTTTAAGTCCTGCTTCTACTGCTGGGATATATTCACGAGGTACAACCCCTCCGACAATTGCATTTTCAAATTCAAATCCTGCTCCTGGTTCGTTTGGAGTAAACTCAATCCAAACATCTCCATATTGTCCACGTCCTCCTGATTGACGAGTGAACTTACCTTGAACTTGAGCTGCTGTTTTGAATGTTTCACGATAAGATACCATTGGTGCCCCTACTGTACATTCAACTTTAAATTCACGACGCATACGGTCTACAATAATATCTAAGTGAAGCTCTCCCATACCTGCTATAATAACTTGACCAGTTTCCTCATCAGTTCCTGCACGGAATGTTGGATCTTCTTCTTGTAATTTTTGTAGAGCTGTAGTCATTTTATCTTGGTCAGCTTTAGATTTTGGTTCAACAGAAAGTTGGATAACTGGTTCTGGGAACTCCATAGATTCTAAGATAACTTCGTTCTTTTCATCACATAAAGTATCTCCAGTAGTTGTATCTTTTAGACCAACTGCTGCTGCAATATCTCCAGCATAAACTTCTGAAATTTCGTTACGTGAGTTAGCGTGCATTTGCAAAATACGTCCTACACGTTCACGTTTACCTTTTGTTGAGTTTTTAACATAAGATCCTGATGATAGTACACCTGAATAAACACGGAAGAATGTTAATTTCCCTACATAAGGGTCAGTCATTACTTTGAAAGCAAGTGCTGCAAATGGTTCTTCATCAGATGCATGTTTTTCAACTTCTTCATCTGTATCTGGATCAATACCTTTAATTGCTGGTACGTCTAATGGAGATGGAAGGTAATCAACTACTGCATCTAGCATTGCTTGAACACCTTTATCTTTAAACGCAGAACCACAAACTACTGGATAAAATTCTACATTACATGTAGCACGACGAATAGCCGCTTTAATTTCATCAATAGTTAATTCTTCTCCACCAAGATATTTTTCCATTAATTCTTCATCAGTTTCAGCAACTGCTTCAATTAATTTTTCACGATATTCTTCTGCTTTATCTTGATATTCAGCTGGAATGTCAGCTATACGAATAGTCTCACCTTTTTGACCTTCGTTATAAATAGCTTTCATTTCTAATAAGTCAATTACAGCCTCAAAGTTGTCTTCAGAACCAATAGGTATTTGAATTGGATGAGCATTTGCTTGTAAACGATCATGTATTGTTCCTACTGAATAGAAGAAATCTGCTCCTGTTTTATCCATTTTGTTGATAAATACTATACGAGGAACTCCATAAGTTGTTGCTTGACGCCAAACTGTTTCAGTTTGTGGCTCAACTCCTGATTGTGCATCAAGAACAGCTACTGCACCGTCAAGTACACGCAATGAACGTTCAACTTCAACAGTGAAGTCTACGTGTCCTGGAGTATCGATAATATTAATACGGTGATTATTCCACTCTGCAGTTGTTGCTGCTGATGTGATTGTTATACCACGCTCTTGCTCTTGTTCCATCCAGTCCATTTGAGAAGCACCTTCATGTGTTTCTCCTATTTTATGAATTTTACCAGTGTAAAATAGAACACGTTCAGTCGTAGTAGTTTTCCCAGCATCAATGTGAGCCATAATACCGATATTACGAGTATCTTTTAAAGAAAACGCTCTAGTCATGAGTCACTTTTCTCCTTTCAATTTTATATAATTAAATTTATTTTGTTTATATAGTGAAAAAGTCAAGCTAATATATAGCTTGATATATCACATTTTTGATTACCAACGGTAGTGAGCAAATGCTTTATTTGCTTCAGCCATTTTGTGAGTATCTTCACGTTTTTTAACAGCTGATCCTGAATTGTTAGCTGCATCTAAAATTTCATTAGCTAGACGTTGCTCCATAGTTTTCTCTCCTCTTAAACGAGCATAGTTAACTAACCAACGTAATCCTAATGTAATTCTTCTTTCTGCACGAACTTCTACAGGTACTTGGTAGTTAGAACCACCAACACGACGAGCACGTACTTCAAGAACTGGCATAATGTTATTTAATGCTTCATCGAACACTTCAATAGCATCACGACCTGATTTTTCTTTTACTATATCAAACGCAGAATATAAAATTCTTTGTGCAGTACCGCGTTTTCCATCTATCATTATTTTGTTAATCAATTTTGTAACTAATTTTGAGTTATAAATTGGATCTGGCAAAACATCACGTTTTGCAACTGGACCTTTACGTGGCATTATGTTGCCTCCTTTCGTATATTTTATCAAATTAATTTTCTGTTATTATTTTTTCTCTTTAGGTTTTTTAGCTCCGTATAGAGAACGACCTTGCATACGGTTGTTAACTCCAGCAGTATCTAACGCTCCACGGATTATGTGGTAACGTACCCCTGGTAAGTCTTTAACACGTCCACCACGAATAAGTACAACACTGTGTTCTTGTAAGTTGTGTCCAATACCTGGGATATATGCTGTAACTTCTATTTGATTTGATAAACGTACACGGGCATATTTACGTAAAGCTGAGTTAGGTTTTTTCGGCGTCATTGTCCCAACACGAGTACAAACTCCTCTTTTTTGTGGAGAAGAAATATTAGTTTCTTTCTTTTTTTGAGAGTTATAACCTTTATTAAGTGCTGGTGAATCTGATTTTGCTAATTTTGATTTACGAGGTTTACGAACTAATTGATTAATAGTAGGCATTCCTTGAATTCCTCCTTCCTTAATTTTTATTAATATAAATTTCTATTTTATTGACCCACAAATCCGGGTGGATCATTTTTGAATAAAAAATTAAAAAGCTAAATGCTTAATTTTAGAGAGTACAGAAATACTCACAAAAAATATAATATCATTTTATAAAAACTTTGTCAACACTTTTTTCAAAAAATATTCAATAATTCCTAATATAATAATTACACTTATCCAGGTGGTTCATTTATAATAAATTTCAATACCTATTTTAGTAAGTATTTATCAAACTTATTTATAAATAAATATTATACATTAATTTATAATTATTAACCTATTATTCAAATAAATAATATTTTCACACAATAAAATTACTTTTATTACTATTAATACATATTTTTTATTAAATAAAAATATAACTTACCGAATATTCGGCAAGTTATATTTTCATTTTTTATTTAGTTTCTCTGTGAAGAGTTACTTTTTTTAATCTTGGACAGTATTTTTTTAATTCAATACGGTCTGGATTATTTCTTTTATTCTTTTTAGTAATGTAGTTTCTATCACCACATTCTGTACAAGCTAATGTTACATTTACGCGCATTGATATAACCTCCTATTTAATATCTTACAACTTTTTCATACAACGTTGAATATTATATCATCTTTTATTTTAAAAAGCTAGTATTTTGTTAAAATTTTATAATTGTTTTTTTCTATTTTTTAACTCTTTAATTTTATTTAATCTTTTTTCTTTTCGTTCTTTCTTTTCTTGACGTGAACTACTCTTAATTGGTCCTCTTGCAACGTGTTCTTTACTGTCATTAGTTATTAAAACTTTTTCTTCTTCTTTTATTTCTATTTCCGCTTGTTTTTCAACTTTAAGTTTTAATAGTCCTTCTGCTACACTATCTTCTATCTCATCAATCATATTTTCAAACATTATATGACCTTCATTTTTATATTCTCGTAAAGGATCAATTTGTCCATATGAACGTAAAAATATTCCTTTTCTTAGTTGATCCATTTGATCAATATGGTCAGTCCAATGTTTATCAATAGAATTTAATAAAATATATTTCTCAAAATTGTTCATATTTTCATCAGTAAGTTGTTCACGTTTTTCAGCCAATTCTTCTTCTGCATTTTTCAACGCTATTTGTATTATTTCTTCTGCATCAGCATCATCAGAATAATTTCCTACTAAAATTTTATTATTAGTCAAATATTTTTCGTTTAAAGTTTTTACAACATCTCTAACATCTACTTCTTCATCACTATAAATGTTATTAAACGAATATTCTACTGTTTTTGTAATAGCACTATTTATCATATCATTTACTATATCTGATACATATTCACTTTCTAGGACTTGATTTCGCTCACCATACATGATTTCTCTTTGTTTCCTAAGGACATCATCATATTGTAAAACTTGTTTTCGAGAATCAAAATTATTTCCTTCAACTCGTTTCTGTGCACTTTCTACAGAACGACTAACCATTCTACTTTCAAATGGTGAGTCATCATTTGCATCCATCAATCCTTTAAGTCTATCTGCACCAAATCTAACCATAAGCTCATCTTCTAATGATAAGTAAAATCTAGAATATCCTGGATCTCCTTGACGTCCAGAACGTCCTCTTAACTGATTATCAATACGTCTTGATTCATGTCTTTCTGTACCGATAACAGCTAAGCCTCCTAGTTCTCTAACACCTTCGCCTAATTTAATATCTGTTCCACGTCCTGCCATATTAGTTGCAATTGTAACAGAACCTAACTGTCCAGCTTGTTTTATAATTTCAGCTTCACTTTCATTTTGCTTAGCATTAAGTACTTTATGAGGCACACCTGCTCTATACAATAATTTTGATATTAATTCACTAGTTTCTATTGCTACTGTACCTAAAAGGACTGGTTGTCCTTTTAAATATCTTTCTCTAACTTCTTCTACCATAGCACGATACTTCGACTCCATACTTCCATATATCAAATCTGGTGCATCGATACGCATTATCGGTTTATTAGTTGGTATAGTAGTAACATACATATTGTAAATATTTCTAAATTCTTCTTCCTCTGTCTTGGCTGTACCAGTCATACCACTAAGTTTTTTATACATTCTAAAATAATTTTGGAAGGTAATTGTAGCCATCGTCTTACTTTCTCTTTGGACAGTTACTCCTTCTTTAGCTTCTATAGCTTGGTGTAATCCTTCAGAGAATCTACGTCCTGGCATTGTACGTCCAGTAAATTGATCAACTATTAATATTTCACCTTCTTCTACAACATAATCAACATCTAGCTTCATAGTATAATTTGCTTTTAATGCTTGATTAATATGATGAGTTAATTCTACATTTTTCAAATCATATAAATTGTTCAATCCAAAATAACTCTCTGCTTTATCTATACCATGCTCAGACAATTGAATATTTTTAGTTTTCACATCTAGAGTATAATCTCCGTCACTACCATCCTCTTCTTCTGCACGATGTAGAGTTTTTACAAAAGCATTAGCTACTTGGTATAAAGAAGTAGATTCTTGACCTTCTCCAGAAATAATAAGCGGTGTTCTAGCTTCATCAATAAGTACAGAGTCTACCTCATCTATTACTGCATAACTAAGTGGTCTTTGTACTCTTGATTCAACAGTACGAACCATATTATCACGCAAGTAGTCAAAACCTAACTCATTATTAGTCGAATAAGTTATATCACATTTATAAACTTCACGTTTCTCTTCTGGAGTAAGAGAGTTTAAATTTAACCCTACTGTTAATCCCATATATTCATAAAAAACACCCATCTCTTCTTTATCACGTTGAGACAAATATTCATTTACCGTAATAACATGTACACCTTCTCCATATAATGCATTTAAATATACAGGCATAGTAGCAGTTAACGTCTTACCTTCTCCTGTACGCATCTCTGCAATATCTCCCCTATGAAGAGCAAGTCCACCCATAATTTGAACTTTATAAGGCTTCATTCCCAGTGATCTACTAGAACCTTCTCTTGCAGCAGCCATAGCATCTATTAAAATATCATTTAAAATATCTTCTTTAGATCTGCCTTTTTCTTTTTGTTCTAAAATATAATTTTTAAATTCTACTGTTTTATTTTTTAATTGCTCTTCTGTTAATAGAGCATATTCTTCTTCTTTTGCAATAATTTTATCAGCTATTTTTGATAGACTTTTTAATTCTCGTCTGTTCGCATCAAAAATTTTACCAAATAAACCCATATTAGTTTTCCTCTCATTTAATTACCTAATATAATTTTGTCATAATATTACAATTATATCATCAAAATATATATTTATCAAATCTTGAAAATTTATTACTAAAAGAGTTTAGAGAAAATCTCCAAACTCTTTAATTTAATATTTAAATCTTATTACCTCAACTTTGTATCCGTCTGGATCAGTTATAAAGTAGTAGCCAGGCTTACTTCCTGGTAATCCTTTTAAGTCTGTAACGTTATATCCTAATTCTACGTGTTTTTTATGTAACTCTTCCAAATTTTCTACTGCTATAGCAATATGACCATATCCATTTCCTAAATCATATTCACCATGATCGTAGTTATAAGTCAACTCTAGTTCATAGCTATCATTAGGTAGTGTTAAATATACTAATGTGAACTTATACTCTGGAAAATCTCTTTTTCTACTCACAGTAAAATCAAAAGCTTCCGTATAAAACTTAATAGATTCTTCTAAATCTTTAACTCTATAGCAAGTGTGTACCATTTGTTGTTTCATAGTATATGTCTCCTTTTTATAAGATAGTCCATCCAATAGCTACTGATCCTAATCCTAAATGTGTAGCTATTACAGGCCCAATAACTCCTACATCTACATTTATATCATTATAATTACTTTCTAAATATTCTTTAAGCTCTTCTGCTCTGTCTTCTGCCTCTACATGAATAACACAAACATGAATATTTTTCCCTTTGTTTTCAACATAAAATTCATCGAATAATTCTAATATTCGTGCAATAGCTTTTTTATAAGTACGTATTTTTTGATATGGGACTATTATTTTGTCTTCGAAATGTAGTATAGGCTTAACTTGTAACAAATTACCTATCAGAGCTTGTGCACCATTTAATCTTCCACCACGATGCAAATGAGTCAAATCATCAACTACAAAATAAGCCTTAGAATATTTTTTCATATCGTTTAAAGATTCAATAATCTCATCTGGAGATTTTCCTTGATTTATTAATTCAAGTGCTTTTATAACATAAAAAGTTTCCGCTTGACAAGATACTTCAGAATCAAAAGAATGAACATTAATATCTGGAACCATTAATGATGCAACAGAATAAGATGAGAACGTACCACTTATCCCACTAGATAAAGATATAGCTATCACATCAGTATAACCTTCTTCTTTCAAATTTTCTAAAGTAGCTAC
Organism: Gemella sp. GH3; assembly: GCF_013415425.1. Lineage (GTDB taxonomy): Bacteria > Bacillota > Bacilli > Staphylococcales > Gemellaceae > Gemelliphila. The sequence continues at coordinate 58,807 of NZ_JACBYC010000083.1, forward strand.
TACCTCTCCTATAGAAGGTTGTGAGGTTGTAGGAAATGTATTATTATCGTCTGTTAAATACTCTTTATATTCGTTCGAAGTAATATCTATTAACTCTTTTCTAGTCGAATTATTAATAGTAGCACTTAAATATACAATCTTTAAATTCTCATTTTCTTTTAACTCTTCACTCATATAAGAGGTAGAATCAACTAATACTGCTATTTTTTCCACTAAATCAACCTACTATTAAATAATTAACAGCTTTTCCTTTCTTAAGTTTAATTAAACTTCTCTACATGATACAGTTCTAATTCAACTTTTGTTTCACGTCCCATAAGTTCAATCATAACATCAACTTTGTAATTAGCTAAATCAATATCTGATACTTTTCCTTCCATACCAACGAAAGGCCCAGAAATAACATTTACATAATCACCTATGCTAATATCAACTTCTGTAACACTTGCTAATCCCATTTCTTTTAGAATAAAATTAATTTCTTCTGGTAATAAAGGACTCGGCTTACTCCCCGACCCATGAGATCCTACAAATCCCGTAACACCAGGAGTATTTCTAACAATAAACCAAGAGTCATCAGTCATAACTAACTCTACTAATACATACCCCGGGAAAGTTTTTCTCGTAACCTCTTTTTTCTTTCCTGTAGGTGTTACTATAACTTCTTTTTCCTCAGGTACTACTATCCTAAATATCTTATCTTCCATATTTAGGGTTTCTACTCTTTTTTCTAAATTATCTTTTACTTTATTTTCATAACCAGAATAAGTATGTATAACATACCATTCTTTATTCACTGTATTTTCCATTAATTTTTATCACCTTACTAGTTATTTTATTAATAAATCTTAATATACCTTAATAACGCTGTTATACCTAAATCAACTAAATAAGTAAATGCCATCAAAACACCTACAGCAAAAATAACTATAGCTGTTTTTTTCAGTAACTCTAACCCTGTAGGCCAGCTTACTTTTCTCATTTCAGATACAACACCCTTTAAAAATTTAATCATTAAAGAATAATTCCTCCATAAATATATTTTTATTCAAATATACTAAATTATACACTATTACTACACAAATATCAAGGTATTAACTGTGTAGATTAATATATTTATAACAATAAACCCTTTATTTTACTGATATATAAGTTTATTTAGATACTTTTTTATACATAAATTAAAAAGACCGATACAATTTTTTGTACCGATCCTTTTTTCTTAAGAAACTTGTAAACTGTACAATCTGTAAATTAATATCCCAAAAAATAAAATTAAAATAATTATTATAGTATAAAATTTATAGTTTTTCATAGAATAAAATTAAATTGTACCCGTTAATTTTTTCTCTAGAATATTTCTAACATGTTCACAAATACGAGTGAAGTGAGTAATTAAATCTATGTATACCACTCCTCCTGAAATTCCGCAAGAACCTTCTCTCATTCTATTTGTATGGTTCTTTCTTGCATTCTTTTCTAAAGCATACATTTTATTGCAGATAGCTAAGGCTTCTCCTGCAATAACATTATCATCTTCTTCTAAACTCTTAATTGTTAAATCTATCATTTTTACAGATTGTTCGTGCATTTCTTTAACTTCTTTTACTGCATCATCAGAAAATTTAATACCCTTATCAATCTGGTATTTTATAGAAGTTATGATATCTCTTGAATGATCTCCTATACGTTCAATATCACGTGTTCCATCTAACAATCCAGAAGCCTCTATACCTTCTTTTTCACTTAATTTCTCTCTAAATAATAAAGATAAGTAATTAGTCATCTCTTCATCTATAGAATTTATTGCTTCTTCTATAGTAATACCCTTATTGAAAAGTTTTTCTTCTTTTGTTAAAAAATAATTAACAGCATTATTAACACTCTTTTGTGATAATTCTAACATACTTATAAATTCTTTTTTTACTTGCCCTAAAGCTATAGCAGGAGCGCTAGTTATTAAAGATGTTTCTAAATGTTGAGTTCTATACTTAATAACTTCATCCTCACCTGGAATAATTTTAGTAACTATAACCGCTAGTAACCAAATGAATGGGAACTGTAATAATGTGTTCAACACATTAAAAGTACCATGAGCAAATGCTATAGTCATTTTAGGATCTAAACCTAGAGAATTTTCTATATATTGAATGAACATAGTATACGGATATAAAGCAATAAGACATATAATTGTCCCTATAACATTAAACAATACGTGTGCTGCAGCCACACGTCTAGCAGCAATTGTTGATCCTAAAACTGCTAAAACTGCTGTAATAGTTGTTCCTATATTATCTCCAAATAATACCGGTAATGCTGCTGATAAATCAACTGCTCCATCAGCATATAAATTTTGTAAAATAGCTATAGTAGCTGCTGATGATTGAATTAACATAGTTAACACCGTCCCTACAGTAACACCTACTATCGGGCTATCAGATAAATGTCCTAATGCAGCCATAAACCAATCCATCTCTTTCATTGGTCCCATAGCAGAAGACATAAGTTTTAATGAATAAAATATACCTCCTACACCGAAAAGAACTCGTCCTATATTATTAACATTTTTTCGCTTAGTAAAAAATAAACACGCTGCCCCTATAAATATTACTGGTAAAGCATAAGCAGATAAGTTAAATCCTATTATAAATGATGTTACAGTTGTACCTATGTTAGCTCCCATAACTATACCTATAGCTTGTTTTAAGTTTAATAATCCTGCAGCCACTAAACTTACAGTTATAACTGTTGAACCTGAACTAGACTGTATAAGTACTGTAACAAAAATACCTACCAAAACAGCTCTAAGCGGTGTAGACGTGTACCTATCAAGTACATTTCTCATCTTATCCCCTGCTATTAATTGAAGACCGTCTCCCATATATTTAATACTAAATAGAAAAAGACCTAATCCTCCAAAAAAAGTAAATAAAATATTTTGCCATATCTCTGACATGACCTTTTCCTCCTAAAATATGTATAAGTATTTGTAGAATTACCACAAATACCCTTAAATTATAACAAATATATTTTATAAATACAACTACATTATAATTAATTATACTATTATTTTAGAAATAAATTAATATATTTAAAATTTATTTTTTGTGAATGGTTCCAAAATGATAAAAATAAATATGTTGATATTAATAATTAAAATTTCAATATATTTCAAACTAAATATTCAATTTTTTAATAGCTAATTAAAAAAGTTTTAATATTTATAATAGAGATTTATTTTAAATATTTAATAATTTAAAACAACAAAACATAGGTTGATTATTACACCTCAACAAATGCAAACAATAACAAAACATATCGATACTTCTTACAAGATAGTAAATGGTAATATAATAATTAATTTATACGGTATATACTGTGATACTTTATGACAAAAAATACCCCTTAAACATATGTTCAAGGGGCTTTAATTATTAACGTGAGTAGTACTCAACTATTAATTGTTCATTTATTTCTTGATTTAATTCACTTCTCTCTGGAACTCTTACTAATGATCCTTCTAATTTATCTGCATCAAAAGTTAAGTATTCAGGTACAAAGTTAGTTATTTCTACTGCTTCTTTTATAATTTCTAGGTTACGAGATTTTTCTCTTACTGAAACTACTTGACCTGGTTTTACTTGATATGAAGCTATATCAACTTTTTTACCATCAACCAATACGTGTCCATGGTTTACTAATTGACGAGCTTGACGATTAGTTCTAGCTAATCCTAAGCTGTAAACTACTGAGTCCAAACGAGTAGCTAATAAAGCCATAAAGTTTGTACCATGTAATCCTTGTAATTTACCTGCTTTATCAAATAATTTACGGAATTGCTTTTCGTTCATACCGTGTAAGTAACGAAGTTTTTGTTTTTCTTGTAATTGTAATCCGTATTCAGATAATTTTTTTCTTTGGTTTGGACCATGTTGTCCTGGTGCGTAAGGACGTCTTGCTAACTCCTTACCTGTACCGCTTAATGATATTCCTAAGCGACGTGATTTTTTCCAAGTTGAACCTGTAAAACGAGCCATTTTATGCTCCTCCTTAATTTCTTTTTGTTTTTTTGGTAAAACAAAAAGCACAAATATCCGCTGTTGTATATGTTATAAAAATTGGAACTTCGTCTAGCAGCATAGACTACGAGTTGCCACATCAAAAAATGTATAACATAGAGGCAATAACAAATATTTCACTGCTATTATATTTTACACTGTTTAATATCTTAACACTATTTTATTATTTAGTCAATAGATTTATTTAAAAACCTTGTTTCTTTAAAATTTCTTTCGTCTTAGAATTATTTTTCTCATAAACATCAGCAAATTTTTGACTCCATAACTTAGTCTCTCTGGCTTCTGCAAAAATCTCTAATGTTTCATTATACTCATCTATATCTTCTAAAGTAGATGAAGGATAGCTATTATAGCCTACATTAACTTTAGCATTAAATCTTGGTTTAACTCTTTCAGTAGTTAGTTCTTCATCCAACTTACCGATGCTAAGTCCACATATAGGGAAACTATATTTAGGAATATTTAACATTTCTATTATTTCCTCTGCTATTACACGTACACCACCACAAAATACAGTTCCATAGCCTAAAGATTCTGCTACTGTAGCAGCATTTTGCATAGCAAGTGATACATCAGTTGTTGAATTAATCAATATATCAACATTATCCTCTATATCAAAATTTTTACTATGTTTTTTACTAGCTAAACTATGTCTAGTTAAATCTATACAAAATATAAGAAAAACCGAACTAGTTTGTATGTGAGGATTCCTCATAGATAGTTCAAACAATCTATCTTTAATAGTTTGGTCATCTACTACTATTATATTGTAGTGTTGTCCATTCATCCAACTAGGTGCTTGTTTTGCACAATCTAAAATTGTATCTAATTCTAATTTTGATAGTTTATACCCTTTTATAAAATTGCGATTAGATCTATGTTCTTTTATAGTACTTATTACTTCATTCATTATTTTATACTCCTATAATATTGATGTTGCATCTAATTATAAATAATAGTTATTAAATTAAAAATAATTTTAAAATTAATTTATACAGACCAATTAATGAAATTTATATATCCTACAATTATCTTTCTATACTAAATCCTATTACTTTAACTTTGTTTACATATTTTAAATTTTCAATTTTTGTTTTTAAAGTTTCTATAGTAGTAACTTCTAAATCAATATTTAAAGAAAATATAATTGTTGCTCTATTATTTATAGGTACTGTTTGATGAATAGTTATTACACTACATCTCTCTCCATTTACAATAGATAATATTTCTCCTAAGATTCCTGGTATATCATCTACATTTATTGATAATGATAAAACAGAATCCTTTTTGAAATCTTCAATAGGAAATATAGTGTCTTTATATTTATAAAATGCACTTCTACTTAAATCATACTTCTTTGCAGCCTCTAGTATAGATAAGTCTGGATTTTCTTCTAAAACTTTTTTTATTTTCAAAGTTTTTTGTATAGCTTCTGATAAAACATCTTCCCTAATAATATAATATTTTTTATCATCAAATTTCATAATTATTTACTCCACAAATTCAAATTCACCTTTTAATATTTTTACAGTATCTCCATTAGAGCATCCTCTAGCTCTTAGAGCATCATCAACTCCCATAGAACGCATTTGTTGAGCAAATCTTCTCACAGATGCATCTCTATTGAAATCAGTCATTAAAAATGCTCTTTCTATTCCTGCACCACTTACTACATAAGCACCAGTATCATCTCTTGTAATAGTAAATGTTTCGTCCTTAGGTTTATGCTTGTAAAGAACTCTGTTTTCCATATTTTCATCTTCTGCATTTAGTTCATAAAGAAGACTAGGATCTGTATTTTCTAAAATATCACTTACTTTATAAAGTAAATTATCTATATTTTCTCTAGTAAAAGCAGATATTTCTACTATTTCTATATCTTCTCCATTCTCTTTCAAATCTTTCTTGAATTTTTCTAAATTTTCTTTAGAGTCTGGCATATCCATCTTGTTAGCAACGACTACCTGTGGTCTTTCCAAAAGTCTCATATTATAATTTTCTAACTCAGCATTAATTATTTTATAATCTTCATATGGATTTCTTCCATCAGTTGCAGACATATCAATAACGTGAACTATAACTTTAGTTCTTTCGATATGGCGTAAAAATTGATGCCCGAGTCCTACACCTTGACTCGCCCCTTCTATTAGACCAGGCAAGTCTGCCATAACAAAACTTTTATGATCTTTAGTTTCTACTACTCCTAAGTTAGGAACTAAAGTTGTAAAGTGATATTCTGCTATTTTAGGCTTTGCTTTAGAAGTTATCGATAATAAAGTTGATTTACCTACCGAAGGGAAGCCTACCAATCCTACATCTGCCATCAACTTAAGCTCTAATGTTAAATTTCTTTCTTCTCCAGGTTCCCCGTTCTCTGCAATCTCTGGTGCAGGATTAGAAGGTGTGGCAAAGCGACAATTACCTCGACCACCGCGACCTCCTCTAGCTATAAGCACTTCTTGATTATGTTGAGTCAAATCACCTAGAACTTCTCCTGTATCTGTATCTTTAATTACCGTTCCTGGTGGCACTATTAAATATAAGTCTTTAGATTTTCTTCCGTGCATACCTTTACTCATACCATTCTCACCATTAGGTGCTATAAATTTCTTTTGATAGCGGTAATCCATAAAAGTTCTAAGACCTTCGTCAACTTTAAAAATTACATTAGCTCCTCTTCCTCCGTCCCCTCCTGCAGGACCTCCTTTAGGAACATATTTTTCTCGACGAAACGCTACTAATCCATTTCCTCCGTCTCCTGAACGAACATAAATTTTTACCTCATCTATAAACATTTCTTCACTCCTATAAAATTATTTACCAATCATCATAACTTAAAAATTAATCACTAATATTATAACATAATATATAAATTTTAAAAAAATAAACGGTATAATGGCTAACCATTACACCGTAAACTTACTCCACAGGCAGGACTCGAACCTGCGACCCTCTGATTAACAGTCAGATGCTACTACCAACTGAGCTACTGTGGATCAATGATCAATGGAGGAGGAAAGGGGATTCGAACCCCTGCGAGCTTTTACACTCCTGTCGGTTTTCAAGACCGATCCCTTCAGCCGGACTTGGGTATTCCTCCTTAATAAAAATGGAGCGGGTGATGAGAATCGAACTCACAACATCAGTTTGGAAGACTGAGGTTTTACCACTAAACTACACCCGCTTAAAACATTTAACTAACACGTTTCTTACAAAATAAATTATATTAAAAATAAAATAGTATGTCAATACTTTTTTTAAAAATTTTTATCTATTATTTATACCGCTAAAATATTTCTAAAGTTAACATGGCAAATGTACCATAAAAATACATTTCTATAATATCACTATACAAATATAAACAAATATAATGTTTCTGTAATATAATTTAATTATAAAATACAATATTCCAGTGACTTTTTAAGTAAATAAAATATTGAAACTACCTAACTGCAAATAGTTTTTTTATTATCCTGATTTTATGACATCATTTCAAATGAGGTCACTAGAACAGTTTATTTTAAATTTTTTTACTTTTAATTTTGCTTTTTTAGTGTGATTTTATATTTTACCAATTACCCACATTATAAATAATTGAATATAAAACCCTAATTGTTGTAACATATTAGCATATATTTTTATTTATCTATTTAAGTTGTTTTTTATAATATAATTTTATTTTCATATTGTTTACAAGCGTTTTCTATGCTACGATGAAGATGTATATTATTAATAAGTGTATAAAATAAATTTATAAATTTTATGTAGTTGCAAATGCATAGGATAAATAAAATTTAAAGGAGAACTAACTAGGAAACAATAATGGAAAAAATATTATTTATAATTATTGTAGCTATACTATCATTAACAACATCTTATTATACACATAACAAAGTTACAAAATATAAAAAAAAGAAAAGATAAGTAATTAGTCTTATTTTACTAATACAAAAACATGGACTTATTATAGTCCCTCTAAAAATAAGTTTTATAATATATAATATATCTGTACCCTTTTGGTAAATTAAATAAAAAAGCCGTTGAAATGCTGTTACTTCAACGGTTCTTTTATTCTTCTATTAATCTACTTCTTTACTGCTCTACTATAAATACATATACTATAATGCTTATAAACATTGTTAAATTAGGTTTTATATAAAAATACATTTCTATAATATCATCATATAAATATAATGTTTCGGTACTTTTTCGGTACATTATTAATTATAAAATATAATATTCCAGTGGCTTTTTAAGTAAATAAAATATTTAAACTATCTAACTGCAGATAGTTTTTTTATTATCCTGGTTTTATGACATCATTTCAAATGAGGTCACTAGAACAGTTTATTTTAACTGTTTTTTTATTTGTAATTTTATTATTGTATTATGTATTTAGTATACCCCTGTTACGTATCTTGTAAACTTATAAATGACAAAATACTAATAGTTGTAACATATTAGTATATATTTTTATTTATCTATTTTAACTGTTTTTCACAATTTTGTTCTGTTTTTCTTATTGATTACAAACGTTTTCCATGTTATTGTTAAAGTGTAATATAAATTAAGTATATACTTAAAATAATTTTATGTAGTTGCAAATGCATAGAATAAATAAAATTTAAAGGAGAATGAATATGAACAAAAAATTAAAACTAGCTAGTGCTTTATTAGCTACAAGTTTAGTTGTTACACCTATTTCAGGAGTTATTTATCAAAGCAGCAGTGTTGCTAAAGCTGAAACAATACAAAAAGATAAAATTGATTTAAATTCATTTGATACTGTAAAAGATTTATCTAGAGAAGAATTAATTGCATCATTCGCAAAAGACAGAAATATCTCTAACTATGAAGCAGAAAAAGAATTATTCAAGAATAATATAAGTTTCAGAAAAGCCTACTATTATAGAGAATATTTGAGAAATATAGGACATAGTACTTATATAAAATTATACTGTCAAGGTGATGGCTGGGATAACTATTTTTCAGTAGATAAAATTTTAAATGTTAGTGTTATACCTAATAATAAAGTATTTGTAGGGAGTGTTTATTATAATTTAGAAAATAATTATACTGTTTATTATGAAGTAAACGGAAATTTATATAATAATGCCACTATTTCTATAAGTGGTGGAGGGAGTGTAGGAGTAGGCTCTGCAGGGAGTTTAAATATATCTGCTTCTTATACTACTAATCATTATGCCCAACTTTATAAATCAGAAAGATGGATACTATAATGAACTTAGAAAAGATTAAGATTACTATATGTAGTATAATTATAATAATGTATCCAGTAATAGCAATATATATAAATGATAAAATATCTCCACTAGATTTATGTATAATATTTACAAAATCATTGTTTATTTACTTAGGTTTAAGTTTATACATCAATAATATTAACAAAAAAGACGATAAATAACTACAAAAACAGGGGCTTATTATAGCCCCTTTTATATATTATTTTTCCTTATATCGGATCATAACCGAATACAATGCCGTTGTTTGAGTATCTGCAAGTGGCGTGGTTGAGTATTGTAAGTCTATTACATCTACATTAGCTATAAAGTTGTTTACTTTTTCTTCTAAATCACTGCATATATAAGCACGTATGATTTTTACTTTTTCCATTTTATTACATCTCCTTTCTTTATATTTTCCCATACTTTTGGCGCAGTATGAGATTGTTTATTTTGTTCATTCTATATGCTATTTTTTACTTAGAAGCGGCTAATTATTATATGGAGTCACAAATTGTTACCCCATAGTTTATTTGACAAGTTTTCATTATATTTTACACTCCTGTCTTTTATTTCACATAGTTGTTCTAAATATCTAACAATTTGAGGTGGCTCTCGTACCTTTCTTCTACCATAACTACAACGTGCATGCTTGTAAAAACAAGCAATATACAAATCAAAATAATGATGATACTTTCTCCAGTGCTTCATATATTTTTCTACGCTCATTCTAGGTGGGATTTTAGGAAATTCGGGTACCCAATATGCAGTTTTCAACTTGAAATTACTATCCACTTTTCTAGCTTCTTTCATTCCTAGTCTATAGTAATATGACATATCTGTTTTAGTTCTATTTAACTGTCTAGCTCTATTACCACTGCATACTGTACATAAATATAACTTGCCTTTATAAGCAAATAGCTTTATACAGCTTTTATTACAGCTAGGACATATAAAGTAATGTCTATATCCACCTAAATGCCATTCTCTCTTTTCTATTGCTGTATCTATTCCGTTAATGTTTATCTTAATACCTATATTATAATTAAAATATTCTAATACATCCTTAATAGCTATAAAATTCATATTACACCCACTTATATTACTAAAACACTTCTATAGTCTTATTAAGCCTATCAATAATAGCTTTCTTACTATCCATATCTTTAGCTTTCAGTAATTCACTAGCTAATAAGTCTATATATTTAATTTGTGTTAATTCTATTTCGCTATATTCATTAAATGTTAATTGTTGTACTTCGCTATTATATTCTGAACTAATAATTGTTATACTTTCATCTTGCTTTGTATTCTGTTCGAGGTAATTATCTATTAATCTTTTAACGGCATTATCTGTTATCGTTCCTCGCTCGTATTGTGATATGCTACTAGATGATACACCTATTTTATTAGCTAGATCTATTTGTGTTATATTGTTTATTTCTCTATATTGTTTTAAGTCCATAATAAGCTCCTTTTAACCATATTGTAAGTAGGTAATAGCTCTTTTAATGATAATTTATAAATTTTTAAATTATGTTCTGCTAACTTGTCAATTCGTTCTCTGTCTTGTTCTTCTCCCACATAATGATCTACTAATAAATAACTAACTTTTAAAGTATCATCATCTTGAAAGTTAAGTGATGTTACTGCAAATAAGCAAAGTTGATTTTCTGCAAATACTTTAGATGATATTTTCATTCTTTCAAGTATATTTCCTGGTCCTGTTTCGGAAATCTCTAAAAATTCTATTTTGTCCATTTTTGTATCTCCTTTTAAATTTTTATGGTTAGTTGCTCTTAATTATTTTAATAGGAGCAACTAGGAAAACGTTGATATAACAGCATTTTTGCTCTTACTTTGCCGGTTGCTCTTAGCTTTCCAGGTTAGGTTTATTTTTATATATATTTTTATATAAAATTTTTAAAGTAACTTTTAAAATTAAGAGAATAAGAGCAAAATTAAAATTAAAAACCTTGTTGTTATCTTATTTGATAGGTTGCTCCTATGAAAAATTAAGAGCAAAATTAAGAGCAAATTTTCATTTAAGAGCAACCAATTTATTTATCATTTTTTTCAATAACTACTATGGAATTTTTCTCCCATTTATCAATCCAAAACCCTGCTGATTCAAGTTCATATTTGTTATCTGGAGTTAGCTTTTGTTTTAGATAATCATAATCAAAAGGAAGTTTGTTATCTTTCGAATAGTTTTTAATAAAGCCAAAAGCAGCACGTCCTATCCTTTGACGTGGTATCAAGTTATTATCTCTGCAGTAATCATTATATGATTGTGTCATACACACTACAGGCATTCGTTTTATTAAATGATAGCCATTAGGTATATATTCTTCTAATATATAAGCCATAACACTATCATTATCAATAGCGTATAATTTGAGTGCGTCTTTGACTGCTTGTGGCTCAATAAAATGTTCAAATTCTAAATGTAGGGCTTTATATAATACATATTCAAGTACATATTTATTTTTGATATGTGTATCTTTGATACTTCTATCTTCGTTTTGTCCTTGAAAATCTGCATTAAATGGTATTATTAAAAGTCTATCCAGGAATGCTTGAGACTTCTCGGCAGTTTTTGGCATTTCATTGGCGCTAAATAATAAAAATGTTTTTAATGATACAGTTATAGGCTCTTTATTTTTCCTATCTATCGTTATAGGGTCACCACTTACGATAGACTTTATCACATCTATTTCATCAAGTCTTCTGTTGCTTATATCGTCACCTATATTACACACTTTGCCGATTAATTGTGATATTTGAAACTGTGTAGCAAATTGTGGGGGTTTTAGAGTAGCTATCATATTCATACCTATTAAATTACTAAGTAACGCCTGAAATGTACCTTTTCCATTTTTACCGCTTCCTAACATAACGCCTAGCTTTCTTCTTGTATGATTAGGGTTAATACTTTCATTAATTACTTGCCATAATAGAAGCTCTATTTCTTCGTCATTATCTGCTATTGACTTGATCCAGTTATCAACATCAAAAGTATTTTTATAATTATTAATATAATCATTAATAGCATTAATATTATAATTAGTATCTATCTTAGATGTAATTATATAGTCCGGGCTTAACTTCTCTAGTTTCTTAGTTTTTAAATTGAAAATACCGTTATTTACTGCAATTAAATATCTATTTTCTAATCTTTCGACATACTTAGCTTTAACCCTTAATATCTCTACTATTCGTTTAATTTTTGTTAAATCGTACCTAAACTCTAATATATTTACGAGTTGCTTTATTTTGCTTTCTGACAGCTCATATACACCATTGCTGTAACTATATATGTATAGTGCCGCTATATCCCTATTCTCTCCTATTAATACTATATGACAGTTTCTTCTAATGAAATCAGCTATAAAGGTAAAGCCCATTACAGGTTGTGTTACTTCTCCTGTTTTTTCGTTGATTTTCTCGTTAGCTTGTCTCCATTGTTTACCTAGTGCATTAAGTCTATAATATAGCTCTCTATCCGATTTAGGCATATGGCCTAGTTTCCAATTAATTTCATATTGAAGCTCTCTATATCCAGTCGCTTTCATTCGTGAGATTATATCATAATTAGTTCTAATTTTATCAATACCGTTTTTAATTTCTGCATTGAGTTTATTTAAGTTATTTACCCTATAATCCTGGTTATCATAAGCTAGTAACTCTGCAGCTTCTAAACTAGCCTCATAGCTAATTTGATTGCAAAGAACACTTTTAGCAAGTGATATAATAACAGATAATGAATTATTGTAATCTGTCTCTAGGTTGTTTTTATCAACTTCTAAATACATAAAGAATAAGTCTATAAAATCATTATCATCAAGCACTATATTTGAATTATCGTTATCGATAAATTTAGTGCTATTATTTTCTGTTTTTTCAATCTGAGAAACTGGATAACCTTTACCACCTCGAACAGCAGTGACTTTATAATTAGCACTATCAGAAGCGGTACATATAGGTAGTCCTTGAAGTTGTGAAAAAGTCTTTGCTGATGTATCCCCATTTACATTTAATAAAGCATATAGTTCAGATATAACCAATGTATATTCATCTTTATTAGCATTTCTATCAAGTTCAACTATAACTCTGTATCTAGGGTTATCTTCTGTATGAGATATACTAGGATAATAGGCATAATTGTATATTGATAGTTTATTATTGAAAATACTTAATAATTCATTATTACTTAGTCCTGTATCTTCAATATCTAATACTGCATAATCACGATATAGCATATTGTTATTACTTCTAATATAGTGGCCATCTTCATTTTGTTTTATATCTCCACTTATAAAGTATAATGCTTCTGTGCTTTTATATTCTTTTATATCGTGGTCATTAGGTACAATCTGCACTTCTGCCGTTTCTAATACAGTTATTAAATCACTTTTTATATTTCTAATATTTAATTTATTACTTTTAAATCCCTGTTGAATATATACTGTCATTTTTACCGCCTTTCTTTAAGTAGTAATCAATTAATCTTTTGCCTACCATTTCCAGGCCTTTTGTATTTTCAATTTCTAGGAACATATCAAAAATTTCTTGTTGATTAGTAATACCTATTAAAAATTTTTTATTTATGATCTTCACTTTTTCAAGTAATACCTTAACTTCTGCATTAGATAGTTTTGGCAATTCTTCTATTACTATCAAATCAAACTCCATTGTGTAAGTTCTCCTTTCTTCGTATTTAAAACCACAGGTGCAGTTGTAATTAATCTAAATTTCTGCTATAATTAGATTATCAATTGTGTTAGTTCTCTAATTAATAAGGGGCTTGTTGTAGCTCTCTAGTTTTTTAGAGAGCTTTTTTCTTTTGCTTAAATTGAATTGTTATATCTAATAATTTGTTAGTTTTATCATTCATTCTTTGTACTCCTATTTAAATATTGATTTTATAAGATTTATTTTGTATAATATTTACATAATCATTTTATTGATTTAAAAAGCTACTGGAATAGTTTTTTATTTTTTATATGTGTTTAAAAGGATTGGCTATTATGCTAATCTTTTTTTTATTTTTTCAAAGTTTCTAGTATTCGATATACTTCTTCAATATCAAACAAATATCTATTACCTAATACTGCATATGTAAGACCTGCCTGTGCTAGCTTATCCATTGTACATTGTCCTATTGATAAAAACTTGCAAAGTTCAGCACGTGTTAAATAGCGTTTATAAGGCTTCATTTGGGCTATCTTATTTTCTATTACCCTATCTATTACTTTTTCTATTTGTTTTTCTAACTGTTTCGTATATTCTTCTGATAGAACTACTTGTATCTGTGTTGTCATTGTCTTAATTTCCTTTCTGTATTAAGGTATTATTGGTAGCATGGCCACTATATAAGTTATAATCAGCCATATAAGATATACGGGGATAAATGTTAAAAACCATGCTGTTATAACTAATAGATCTATTAATAAATTTTCAACATATTTCATTTCTTATTCTCCTTTATTTCCATTTGATAATTTAATCTAATATTATATGCTTTAAACATTCATAAGCATACTCTCCCTTAATTTGAGCAAGTGCTTTTTGCTGCAAATCTATAGCTTTCAATCTGTCAACATCTCTTAGCGTTTTATTATTGATAATTTCTCTCGTTTTCTCAACTTGATTTAGATATGCATTAATTTTATATATTTGCACTTCTTTTTCAGCTTTTTCAATATAAATAGTATTTAGTATCCCTTTAATCTGCCTGCTCTCTAGTCCTTGTTTAGTGAATTTGATATCATAATAAACACCACCTTCACTGTTAAATGTTATAAACTGCTTATTTTTCCATTTACAGAAATAAGTTTTTATATTTTTCTTATCTGCACTGCTTATAAACTGCGTATCGTAAGTTTGTTTATACCAATCAAAACTATTTCCGTCTGGATTTTCTTTTAAATAATTAAATAATGATAATAGTAATTGTTTTTTAGGGTTTGTTTTTTGCATTGTGTTAGTTCTCCTTTAATTCTTTATAAATTTTGTTTATTTCTTCTACTAAAGCATTAGCTTTATCACGTGCTATACTTGAAAGTAAAGTGTATTCTTCATAGCTAGCTAATAGACTATAAGTGCCAAAATTCTCAAGGCTTGACGGGTCTATTTGCTTAGAAAAGTAATTTTCACAAACAATATATAATAAAGTCTGTATCTCTTCCGCTTCTGCTTTTATATTATCTAAATTTTCTATCATGTTAGTTCTCCTTTTATAACGGCAATTTTTTCTTTGCGTCCTTTTAGAGGTGACGAAAGTGCCGAAAATTTATTTCTCAATAGCAAATCGTTATTGAGTATCATATTTTATATCGTCCAAAGATACGTTATATAATCTGCATAGTTTTTGAAATATATAAATTGGTGTCTTTTTTGTATTTTCCTCGTATCTAATAATACTCAATGCTGTTATATCAAGTGCTTTGGCTACTTCTTCAACAGTTAATCTCGCATTCATTCGTGCTGTTTTTAATGTGATCTTCTTCATATCGGCTCCTTTGATACATTACAATATACTAGCAATATCTAAATAACTCTTATTTAATGATATAAGACCAATTACTGCATTGTATTTTATCTTTTCTATTTTATAACCATGTAAGATTTTAACTATAAATGACATTTTTGACACTTATTATTTAAAAAAATAAATCTTCTATATTTGTATCTATACCATTATCTTTGAAAAATTGAACAAGCAATACTTTTTCGCTATCTTTAAAAGGTGTCAAGCCTATTTCTTTATTTCTGTATGCTGTAGTAGATATATTTAATATTTTTGCCATTTGTGGCCTTGTTTTATTGATACTTGCACGATAGCCAGCAATTTTATTTAATTTTGTCATTCTTTCACCTCCTTTTAAAAATGACATTTTTGACACAACAAAAGAATAACACAATTAAAAA
Source organism: Gemella sp. GH3 (assembly GCF_013415425.1). Lineage (GTDB taxonomy): Bacteria > Bacillota > Bacilli > Staphylococcales > Gemellaceae > Gemelliphila. The sequence continues at coordinate 75,062 of NZ_JACBYC010000083.1, forward strand.
ATATTGTCAATACTTTTTTGACATTTTTGCAACTTTTTCTTTTATTTTTTTTTATTATATAGTATAATTAGAATGTAAGATTATAACTATAAGGATTGACATTATATGAAAAACTCAAAAAAAATTAATGGATATTATGCGGATAAAACTAAAATAGGTCAACGTATATTTAACATTAGAAATAATAGAAAAGATACACTGGAAGAATTCGGGAAATTGTTTAACGCAGAAAAAAGTAATGTTTTAAAATGGGAAAAGGGGTTAAGTGTCCCTAATCGTTCAAGGATAGAAAAAATAGCGAAAAAAGGAAATTTAACAGTAAATGAATTACTATACGGTTCAATATATGAATTTATAAAAAATAATTATGATGATTTCTACCTTGCTGATACACTATTAAATTACATAGTAAATAATAATATTCATTTAGATATAAATAATATTGATAATATAGTAGACACACTTCAACCTATTGTAGAAGAATTTAATAAAGGAGTTGAAGATGCTGAAAAAAATTCAACTTATTTAAAATTACATGATAGTGGTAAAGAATATTATGTAAATGAAAATATCACTAATGTACTTAAGACTATTACATATTTAGATAATATATTAACTGATTTTAATTGCGAATTATCAAAAGAAGAAATAACAGTAGTAAAAGATACTATTAACAATTTAAATAAAACGTTAATTATACTTTTAGAAAATCATATTGACGGCATTTTTGAAATACCTAAAGAAAACAGATAACGGCATAATGCTGATATCAAACAACACAACCTATGAGCCTATGTTCTACACTAAAGAAGACATACAGAGCTTACCAGTAACTTATTATCGGCAAGGTGGTAGAGCTTAGGGCTAAGTTTTAAAAACACTGCAATTTGCAGTAATTTCAAATAAGGGGATAAATAAAAATGAAAAGAAAAAATAATAAACAAAATATAATGAAAAAACATATTGTTGCTAAATTGCCTAAAGTGGACTTACACTGTCATCTAGATGGTTCAGTTCCTTTGCATACTTTAAAAAAACTAGCTATTCGTGAAGGTATTGATCCTGATATTATGAATAAAGCGGTCTTAGAAGATACCTGCAAAGATTTAAAAGAATACTTAAATTGTTTTGATATAATTATTCCTGTTTTACAAACAGCTGAAAATTTATTTGACGCTACTTATGAAACAATAAAAGAAATTTCAAAAGAAAATGTTAGATACTTAGAATTAAGATTTGCTCCTTTGCTACATTTAGAAAAAGGGCTATCTGTAATACAAGTATTAACTAGTGTATGTCAAGCTATTGAAAAAGCAATGAATGATTATGATATCAAAGTGAATTTACTTATTTGTGCCATGCGTCAACATGACAATGAAACTAACTTTGAATTACTAAAAATATTACATCAATTTGAAAATAAGCATCTTGTCGGATTTGATTTTGCAGGAGATGAAGCGGCATTTAATAATCAAAAAATAGCTCCTGTTGTTCGACAAGCTAAAGAAAAAGGTATGCAGATTACACTTCATTCTGGGGAATGTGGTTGTCCACATGAAGTCGTTGAAGCAATTAAACTAGGTGCTACTCGAATTGGTCATGGTGTTGCAATTAAAGATAATCTTGATGCTCTAGAAATGTGTTTAGCCAATAATATCTTGTTGGAAATGTGCCCAATTAGTAATATTCAAACACAAGCAATTAAATCATTTGAAGAGTACCCTATTAAATATTTTATGAAAAAAGGAATTCTTTGCTCAATTAATACGGATAATCGCACCGTATCTAATACAAGTCTAACAAAAGAATATATGATATTAAACCACTATATCAATTTTAATTATCGTGAAATGAAACAGGTTAATATCAATGCTATTTCACATTCTTTTGCTACACCAACTACTAAAAAAGATGTATATCAACGAATCATCACTGAATTTGACTCTGTTATTGAAGCAGAAGAATAAAATAATTTAATAAAACTATTTAAAACAATAGAATCATTTAAAAGACGACATACTAGCAAAGAGAAAATAAGTTTAAAAATAAAATTTAAAATTAATTTATAAATAAAAATGTTTAAAAAAATAAACAAAAATATTGAATTTTTTTAAAAAAAGTATTAAAATTATATACATAGGAAATTAGCATTTAACATTACTACGGTTGTTAGGTGTGCAGATACTGTGTATATATGTATAATATGTACACAGTATTTTTGTTTTTTATGGAGAATTTAAAATGAACTATAAAGAAATAAGAAAACAACAAAAAAGAAATATAAAAAACTTAGAAGACGCAAAAGATATTTTAATTGATATTAGCAAAAAACCTAAAAATAAAAAATTTGAAAAAATGCCATTATCGGAATTATACAGAGCTAAATACCTTAGGAGGGATAATAAAGAAAAAAAGGCAAGATACAAAAGATATAAAAAAGGCACTATAATATTTTGTGACTTTGGTATTGGGGTGGGTAATGAGTTCTCACATCCTCATTTTGCAATAGTAATGGATAATAAAGATAATCCGCTTAACGGAATTTTAACAGTAATTCCTCTAACATCTAAAGAAAATAAGCTATTTATAAATTTAGGGAAAAATCTTATAAATGAACTTATAGAAACAGTTAAAACAGATGTTTTTAATGTATCTATTTTAGCTGAATCTTTAAATGCATTAGAAAATAATCCGCTAACTCTTAAAAATAAAGTATACTATCCTGATGATGAAAATATACAAAAAACGCTTGATGATTTTGTAAAAAGACACTCAAACGAAAAAGAAAAAATAAATTCACAACAATTTATCAAATGGATTAAAAAAGAACGAAAACAGACTGAAGAAATTATAGAATTTTATAAAAAGTTTGATAAAAATACTTATGCTAAAGTAAAATCAATTACAACAATATCCAAATATAGGATTATGAAACCTTTGAACGCATTAGATCCAATAGGACGTACTCAGTTACCAAAGTATTTAATAGATAAATTAGAACAACAAATAGTTAAAAATATAATAAGCATAGATATTGACAAAAATAAATAATTAATGGTAAAATACAGGTATATTAGTAATGCAGTAAAAACTGTAGGTACTACTGGAAACATTTTTTAGAGAAGCAATACGCTGGCTCTACTGGACACCTGTATAGGTGTCTTTTTTATTATTTGAAAAATAAACATATTTGTATTAAAATATGTGTAAGAATAAAGCAGTAGAATCTCTATCGGGGACTACTTGCGAAAAGAATGCCTTTCACATATTAAGTGAGAGGTATTTTTTATATGATCTCATAGCAAATAACCAAATACACCTCATTTTCAGACCATATAATCCGCTTCTAATATTAAGATGAATATTTATACCAAAAAGGTAATAATCAAGCTAAAAAGTAGCTAATTTTGTGTATTTTTAGGTAATTTTGGATAATATAAGCTATGTTTTCAATAATAAAACCTTGATTTAACAGCATTGTGTTATTTATATGTGGAAATTTTTCAAAAACGGAAATTGTACACAGAAAATAGCCCCCCCCCCGCTCTATAAATTTTTTAAATCTTTAACATTTTTGAGTGGGGGTATATAATCATTTTATTTGTTTAAAAAGCTACTGGAATAGATGAAAGGATAAATAAAATGATACAAGAATATATTAAAAATAATAAAAAATGTTTTAAAGTTCGTAACCACTATATAGGTACTAACCCTTATACAGGAGAAGAAAAAAGAATAAACAAATCAGGACTAAGTAGCAAGAGAGAAGCGGAACTATTTATCGCAAAAGAAAGAATAGCGTTTGAAAATAATCAAGGCTATTTCAATGATGATAAATTAAAGTTAAATGATTTGATTGATATGTGGATAGACCAGCATAGACATACAATAAAAGAAAGTTCGTTATTTGTAATTAATCATATTACAGATATTATAAAATCTAATATAGGAAATGTTGAAATAAAAAAGCTAACTCTTCCTGTTTGTCAAAAGTTTATAAATAACAATGCTAAAAAATATTCAAAAAGATATAATGAAAAGGTAAGAATATATCTAAAAAAAGCTTTAGATTATGCAGTACAAAATAATTACATTGATAAAAATGTAGGTCAATATGTAAAATTACCTCGCTATGAAATTGAGAAAGTAAGTTCACAGAATAAATTTTATAATAAACAAGAATTAAAAGAGTTTCTACAGATAGTTGAAGATAACTTCGAGCTTGAAATACTAATTATATTTAGGTTATTAGCTTATACTGGAGCAAGAAAAGGAGAATTATTAGCTCTTACCTGGAAAGATATTGATTTTAAAAACTGCAATTTAGATATAAATAAAACTTGCACAGTAGATAAAAAAGGTAAATTCTGTATAAATTCAACTAAAACTAAAACATCTAATAGGGTTATAAGTTTAGATAGTGGAACAATTAACCTATTAAAAGAATTTAGATTTAAATCAGCTACATTTAATATAGATCAAGCAATATTTAGTAAAAAATACAATGATTACTTTAACTTAAAACTTAAAAAAATATATAAAAAGTTTCCACAGCTTAAAAAAATATCTATTCATGACTTTAGACATACTCATGCTAGCTTATTATTTGATAGTGGAGCTTCTATAAAGGAAGTACAAGAAAGATTAGGCCATGCTGATGTAAAAACAACTATGAATATCTATACACATGTAACAGAAAAACAACAAGAAAAGACGGCAAATAGATTTGCTGAATACATGATTAAATAACATTTCGGTACTTTTTCGGTACGTTTAAATAAAAAAGCCGTTGAAATGCTGTTACTTCAACGGTTCTTTTATTCTTCTATTAATCTACTTCTTTAATAGTTAAAAAGTCAGTAGGAACAAAATTATTTTTTCTCGAATCTCCTCCTAATGTAACTAATATATAATCTCCTTTGTTAGCCATATTATTTTCTTTAGAAAACTTAGGAGCTTTTTCTATCATTTCTTCCATAGTCAATTTATTCGGCTCTATATATGAGTGTATTCCCCACGTTAAAGATAATTTTCTAGCTATTACTTCATTTGGAACAATAGCCAAAATAGCAGCTTTAGGTCTATATTTTGCTATAAATTTTGCAGTTTGTCCCGATTTAGTATAAGTTACAATATTCGTTGCTTTAGTTTGCTCTATAAGATATTTAGATGACATACTCATAGCGTGAGCTATACTCATTTCATTATTTTTTAATATACGCTTGTCTGCATCTGTATCAAAATTTTTATCTATATAACATACTATTCTATTTAATGTTTCTAAAGACTCTTCAACATAATATCCAGTAGCCGTTTCCTCTACAAGTAAAATTGCATCTACTCCATCAATAGTAGCATTGGCAACATCAGATACTTCTGCACGTGTAGGTCTAGGATTGTATACCATAGATTGTAACATTTGCGTCGTTATTATCACTTGTTTCCCAGCCAGATTAGCTTTTTCTATTATCTCTTTTTGAATTATTGGTAAATCTTGTAAATCAAAGTCCATACCTAACTCGTCACGATTAATCATTATAGCATCTGCACATTCCAATATTTCATTAATGTTATCATACGCTTCTTTCGAATCAATTTTAACTATAATTCCTGTATGTTCTTTTTGATTATTAATAAGTTGTTTAACTTTACATATCTCTTCCATATTACTTACAAATGGGCAAGCAACAAAATCTACATTCATATCTAAAGAATATTCTACTTTACTAAAATCTATTTTAATCAACTTATATTTACTTTGAGAATAAATATGATCTAAATCATATATTACCGCTATATTTGTTTTATACTTTTCATTTAAATTTTTAATCGCAGTTATTCGCGAACAATTTTCCTCACTATTTCCATAATAATCATCAATCAATACTGCATCTACTAATTGATTCTTTACAATATTTTCTATTTTATCATCAGTACTTTGCCCTAATGTAGCTACAATTTTTACTTTTCTTTGTTTCATGAATAAACCTCCCACACTGTATGCATTTTCATTTTATCATATTAAAAAGTTTTTTTCTATATATTTATATTATTTTTATTGCAATAAACAAATACATCATTGAAAATACAAACAGCACAATAAATATATGTAACATTCGATAATTTTCAAGATTTTTTATTTGAATACAAAAAAGACAACTTTTCAGTTGCCTTTGAATGTTTATTATAAAGTATATAGACTTAACAACGCTATATTGTTTTTGTTAATATACTTCATAATTTTTCTTTTATATTAAGTTTTATATCACTAGTAAAATATTTTTTATTATGTACAGCATATATGCTATACACCTCTATTAATTATATTTATATTAATATTTTCTTCTCTTTAGATTCAACAAAATCTACATAATCATTTAATAATTTTTCCATTTCTACGTAAGTATTAAGTTCATTTAATTTTGCCTTAACTTTTGCTCCACCTTTAATACCTTTCATATAATATGCAGCGTGCTTTCTCATCTCATGTACTGCTACTCTTTCAGGCTTAATTTCCATAAGTCTTCTTAGATGCAAAAGACACACGTCTATTTTCTCACGAGGTGTTGGCTCTCCTATCAGCTCCCCTGTTTCTAAATATTTTACTGTTCTATAGAGCATCCACGGATTACCCAAAGCTGCTCTACCAATCATAACAGCATCACAACCTGTTTCCTCTAATCTTTTTTTAGCCATTTCTGGAGTAGTTATATCTCCATTACCGATTACCGGTATTTTTAAATTTTCTTTAACTAATTTAACATAATCCCAATTAGCCTCACCGCTATACATCTGTACCTTAGTTCTACCGTGTATTGCTATAGCTGAAGCTCCTGCTTTCTCACAATTCAAAGCATTTTCTAAAAGGTATATGTGATCATCATCCCATCCAATTCTCATTTTAACAGTTACAGGCTTAGAGACAGCATCTACAACTCTAGACACAACATCATAAATTTTATTAGGATCTAATAACAACTTACTTCCTGAATCACTCTTTGTTATTTTTGGAACAGGACAACCCATATTTATATCAATAATATCCGCTTCTGTATTCTTATCAACATACTTAGCAGCAGCTACCAAAGTTTCAGCTTCTCCTCCAAAAATTTGCAAACTAAGTGGTCTTTCTCTAGGATCAATATATAGCATATTCATAGTTTTTTGATTATTAAATAAAATAGCTTTATCACTAACCATCTCTGCACAAACAAGACCCGCTCCAAACTCTTTTGCAGTTAATCTAAAAGCAGCATTACATACACCTGCCATAGGTGCTAGTACTACCTTATTTGGAATTTCTATTTCTCTAATCTTAAACATTTTCTATCCTTTCTCTACAATACATTTCCACAAATTTCAATACTATCAGAAATATCACTCAACCAATCACTTAACTTTCTTCCTTCAAAAGATATATCTCCACATACATCTATTAAGGGCGCTAGAACAAAATTTCTTTGTAATATATACGGATGAGGAACTATCAACCTATCATTATTTATTGTTGAATTATTAAAAAATAAAATGTCTATATCTATTGTGCGGTCTCCCCAGTGTTTATCTCTAACACGTCCAAGATGATTCTCAATATCCTGAATTATGTCTAACAAAGTATCCGCTTCTCCAGAAAAAGTTATACTTACACAAATATTTAAAAAATAATTTTGTGCTACACCTCCCCAAGCTAATGTCTTATACACTTTGCTTATTTTCTTTACAGTTATTTCTTTATTTTTAGATAACAAATCTATAGCACGTCTTAAATATTCTTCTCTGGGTTCAATACTACTTCCTATTCCTAAGACTATCATAATTTGAAAACCTCATAAAATTCGTATCTATCAAATTCTACCTCTGTTCCGCAACTAATAAAAACTTTGTCTATAGGAGCATTTGGCTTATTAATTTTTAATTTTATCTTTTGAATTTCTTTGTATTTATCAAAAATTTTTTTCAAAATTTCAAAAGATAACTTCTCAAGTAAATTATACTTATCAGACGTCGCTACATCAAAAACTACATTAGCTATATCAGCATAGCTAACACTACTATTTAAATTATCTGTTACCATAGCATCTGTATAATTTAATTCGCAACTAATATCAAACACAAACCTCTGACCTAACTTATTTTCTTCACTAAACACTCCGTGATAAGCGTATAGCTCCAGACCGTTAATATATATACAATTTTTCATTAAAATATTTCCTCAACAGTTAAATTATTTTATTATTCTATCACACAAAATTAAAAAAGACTAAGATATACTCCTAGCCCTTTAAAGATATATTAGTAATATATCACTTGGACGGTCAGTAACCTCGTCATCTCAGATACCCTTTCGGGTGCGGTAGGAACCTTTCTACCCTCAAATGATATGTTTATATATTTATACACACATTATATATGCATATCTACTTTTTGTCAAATTTTATTAACCTCTTATTTTTTATCCTTTGAGATAGTTTTAAATTTGAAATTTCGTGCATTATAGCTATATAAAAATAATCTTTTTTTATATCTATCTTAATTCCTAGTAAAACATTATCCTCATATAACTTAACATATTCTAAACTAGCACTCTTTTCTCTAGGATTTACACCTATATAGTCAGGATTTTTTATAATATCGGAAACATTATCTAAATACTTATACATATTTTGATGATTTCTTTTTTCTAAATGTTTTATAAAACCATCTGACATTATTATATTATTTATATCTGTTTTTATTCCTAGTTTTCTTTTTATATCTTCAGATATACTACCTATTATCTTAATTACTAGCTCCATACCTTTATAATATAATATTATATCATATGTTTTATATATTATTTATTTTCTAACGTTATCCACACCTTCAAACTCCAGATTAAACCAGCAACTAACTAAGCAAGTAATAATTACCCCAAAAGATATTTCTTATTTTAACAAAAAAATAAAAAATACAACGACATAGCATTGTATTTTTATCTTAGTATTAATTATATAAACACTTATTCTTTAATAAATAATAATTTAGTGTCCTATCGTAAAAACATCGTCATCTACTACTTCTTCCTTTTTATTACTTTTGCTTAAAAAATTAACCTTGTTAGCTATAATAGATAGTTGATAATGATTAACTCCTTTTTTATCAGTATAAACATTATTTGATAACATCCCTATAACATTAATAAGGCTACCCTTATCACAGTATTTAGCAGTATTTTGTGCTGTTTTTCCAAAAGTTGTAAATTCAATAAATTCTACCTCATAGTTTCCTTCCTTATTTTTATAATGTGACTGAACAGCTATGTAGATTTCAAATAATTCAAACCACTGTCACTCTCACGTAACTCTGGCTTTTTAACCAACCTTCCTATTAGCATCACCTGATTTAACATAATCTTTCCTCCGTATCTTTTATTACTTATTTAATTATATATTTCTTATTGATAAATAACAAAAAACGAAAAATTTATTTTCTACCAAAAAAAGATATGAAAAATATATTTTCATACCTTTTTTGCATATTAATTTTACTAATTAACTATCTTAATATTATTTATATTGATTTAGCTAAATAATAAAACTAATAAATCTATTATCGCTAAACCACCTTGTTTTAACAAGATTTTTTTATCTACAGTTAACGCACCGTAAGCTGCAACCAATATTATATAAACCAAAAATGTTAAGACAATTTCTTTAGGATTTTTTGAAATATATGTTCCATAAAGAAGAGCAACCCCTATTAAGCCATTATAAACACCTTGATTTTTAAATAATAAACTTGTTGACTCTCTTCTTAATTCTTCTTGTGACATATTAAACACTTTAGAAGTAGATTCTGAAGTAGTCGCAAAAGTTTCTAAATACATTATATAAAAAAATTCTAATGCTACTAATGTAGTTAAAATAGTTGATAATAAATTCATTTTCTTCTCCTTAACAATTAAACTAAATAAACTTTGTAATTTCTTCTGCAGGTAATCTATAAGTATCTCTAGACTCTTTTGCAGGTTTTCCTACAGCAATTATAACTACTGGGATATAACGATCTTTATCTAAACCTAAAGATTCGGCTATATTTTCGTAATCAAATCCACCTATAGCATTTGTTTCATAACCGTAAGATCTAGCTACAAGCATAAATTGCATAGCAAATAAACTTGAATCAACCTTTACAAGTTCTCTCATATTATCTTTAGACATTGAATCATACATATCTATAATTGAAGGTAATATCTGCTCTTTAACCTCTTTTGGCATATACTCTTTTTCTACAGCATTGCTATAAATATTCTCTCCATGACTTTGTGGATTCATATCAGCAAATATTACCACCATAGCTGAAGACGTATCATTTTGTCTAGAATTAAAACTAACTAATGGACGCAATTTATTTTTTCCCTCTTCACTAACTACCACCACAGGTCTCCAGGGCTGAAAATTAACAGAAGAAGGAGCAGTCATAGCATCATTCAACATAGATAACATTTCTTCTTCTGATATTTTGTAGTTAGGATCAAATTCTTTAACAGATTTTCTTCCAAAAACTACGTCTTTAAAATCATTATTAACTATAGTCATTTCTTTCTCCTATTCTATATTTTTTTCAAATTTTTCTAATAACATCAACAAATATTCTGCATCATCTTTAGTAAATTTATTTCCAAAAAATTCTTCCATTTTTGGACAATTTTTATCATATTCTTTCATCTCAGTTTTTGCTTTGTCTGTTAGACTAACAAAAATTTCTCTATTATTTTTAGGATTTCTAATACGTTTGACATAATTCTTTTCTTCTAGAATTTTTAAATGTCTAGTTATAGCTGCTTGATCTATTTGTAAATATTCTTGTAACTCCCCTTGGGCTAGCTCATTTTTTTCTGATATAACTTGTAATATCTCATATCTTGTCAAGCTAACACCAAATTTAGCCTCAAAATTCCTTTTAAATTTCTGTTCTACAATCTTTATTTTATATATTAATTTACTAATATCTTTTGCTTTCATGTTATCTCCAAATTTGACTTATCAATAATTGACTAGTCAATTATACTCCCATAACTATTGATTGTCAATAGATATATCAAAAAAATAAATAAATGTTGAAAACAACATTTATTTATTTAAAACTAATTTCTCTATTGCATAGCTAAAACCTTCTTCATCATTTGATAAAGAAATAAAGTTAGCCTTATCTTTTAATAATTGATTAGCATTACCCATCGCAACTCCACATCCAGCAAATTCTATCATACTTAAATCATTAAGACCGTCTCCTATTGCCAAAAGTTCATTATTAGTAATTCCCATTCTTTCGCATAAAAATTCCAAAGCTCCTCCTTTAGAAATATTTTTATCATTAACCTCTATAAAAAATGGCTTTGACATAGCAACTTCATATTTATCACCTATTTCAAAAGACAACTTATCTTTAATCTCTATTGCTTTATCAGGATCACTAAGTATTATTGCCTTTGCAGATTTTTCAAAAATTTTATTTTCTATATCGCTTATTAATACTAAATTTGTTTTTAGAGCATTTGCCTCCCATGCAGCATAAGGATTAGCTTTGTTTGTCAATACCTTGTTATCTTGATAAGTTAGAACATCACAATTATGTTCATAAGCTTTATTTATCAAAAATTTAATTCGTTCTACTTCCAGCAACCTATCATAAATAACTTCTCCTGTCATAAGGTTTGTCATTTTAGCTCCGTTATAAGATAACAAGTAATTATCATAACTATCCAAATTTAATTCTTTTACATATTGTTGCATTCCAAAATCTGGTCTTCCTGATGCTAATATAACTTTTATACCTCTATCAATGCACTTTTTTATAGTATTTCTTGTTTTTTCTGTAAGCTCTCCTTTGCTATTTAGTAATGTATCATCTATATCTGTAACAACAAGTTTAATCATACATTAGCTCCTTTTTTAGTTTACTAGGGGTGTGCATCTTTTAATGATACCCTACAAACCCCATTATTATCGATTCTTATATTTTATTATATCAAAAATATTCTTTATTAGCTATAAAATAAAACAAGCCCTATCTATATCGATATGACTTGTTTTGTCTTAAAGTGTACTTCTATTTCTTTTTTGTCTCTGTGAATAATTATCTTTTCTACTATAGTGTTAAAAAGTTCTTCATCAAATTATGTGATTAATTTGTCTTGTCATTTTAATTTTACTATGTATAATTTTATTTATTTATCTTTTTTCTTTTGTTTTTGTTCTTGTTTTTGTTTTCTTTGTAGTCTTTTTCTAACTTTTGGTATTTGTTTCCTAGTTTATTGTATTTTTCTTGGTCTTGAATTGTCCTAGTATTTTGTTTTACAAGATTTTCTACTTTGTTTTGTATATAGTAACTTTTATTCTACTATCTTTAGTTTTTCTTACAATTTATTTTTTCTTTCTTCTATTAATTTTTCAATTACGTCTTTATTTAACAACCTCAACTCTTTAAATATACAATATTTCATTATTTTACTAAGCATTGATGTCATATTTAATTGTTCTATAGTATTTTCTATTGCTTGTGGATAATTTTTTCATAATCTCCGTAAGTGTAATAATTTCATGCTTTGCAATAACATTATTTCTTCCCTCTAATTTATCATAATCAATTTTTATTAACTTAATACTATTTTGAAGAATTTTAATCAGCAATAATCCTACATTCTGATACTCCACTTTTAATAACTAAATCTTCTATAGAAATTAATAAGTTAAAGTTTTTAAATATATTTTTCTTATCAAATTTTTTAGAGATATTTTTAACCTTTATCATAATATTCCCCCTAATCAGATTTAACTTTCTTAAGTTTATTTTCTTTTAAATGTAATAGAACTAACATAAATATATAATTTATTAATATAACTAAAAATTGATAGATATTAAATTCCTTGAACATTAATAAATATCCCATTACTCCCGCCATTAATACACCCGTATTCAAAATAAGAAAATCACAATGTTTTTGAAAAAATTTATATCCTAGAATATGATAAACAAATAACTGTTTTTTCTTATCTTCCAAATATGTCATTATCATAAATAATATCATATTACAATAAACAGCTATCAATATCGAAAAAGTTATAACGTAAAACAATCTATCCTCTTTTATATTTTGAATATCTTTTTGAATTATTTTATAGACATTAACTGTACTTCGTATATTCTTGTCTAAATCATACTCTACTAACTTAGGGAAAAATTCTTTATATCCACTATTAGTTTTTTCATTTAAATATACTTGACCACCCGAATATAGAGAAAATAATTGTAAGGATTGTGTATTTTTCAATAAATTTTCTTTTGTCAATACCATAAAAATCGGGCTATCAACTTCATCTAGTCTATATTTACTTATATAAGGTGCTACAACAAAAACATTTTGTTTGTCATAATATATTTTGTTTATTTTAACTTCCTCTTTATAACCAAATGCTTGCTTATAAAATTCTCTATAATAACTTTCAATATCACTAGAATCTTCTGTTCCATACGGTAAAGCTATATTCAAAATACTTTCATTATACTTTATATTATTTACATCTAATAAATTAGTATTAATTTTTTTGAAATAAATATCATTAACAGTTATAACAGGTTTTTTATCAAAGCTAGAAAATTCATGTTTAAAATTATCATATACAGGAGCAAAGTAATAGTTAGGATAAAATATTACTAAGTCATTATAATTTTTTTGAGTAAAAACAAATAGTTTTTCCTCTATTTTTTCGAATTCCTTCGCACCATCTCCTACTTCATTGTATAATATTGCAGTTGACCAATTATTCAAAACACTATACTTTTCAAGCGAATTAACTTTATTAATATACTGACGTTGCTCATTTATAACATTCTTCATAAAAAACAACAATATTACTGTAAAGATTAAAACTGCACCGTAATTAAAAATTTTTATACCACGAGTATTTCTTTTACCTTTAATCATATTTTTTATATCCACATAATATATAAAAGATAAAAATATTAAGTAAATAAATAATACTACCGTAGAAAAAAGTACGAACATTAAAGTAGAGAACATAATGAGTTCTAATACCCTAGCACCTGATTTTATAGTTATATCATACC
>NZ_JACBYC010000240.1 GCF_013415425.1 Gemella sp. GH3
TATCAATACATTATTAAAGATAAGTGATGAGAATAAGCTGAAAATTATATTAGCTCTAATTAAAGAGAAAGAATTATGTGTTTGCGACTTATCTATAACATTAGGTTTGAGTATAGCTTCAACATCACATCATTTGAGAGCGCTGTATAAAAGAGACGTGCTGAATTTTTACAAGGATGGGAAAATGGTATACTATTATATCAAAGATATAGAAATGAAATCATTATTAATAAAATGTATGACTTAAATATAAAGAAACGCTCACATTAAACGAGCGTTTCTTTGAATTCTTGTATTCTTTTTCCAATTTCATCTCTAACACGTTGAAATTCTGGCCATTCTTTTCCTGCTGGATCATCAAAGCCCCAGTGTTCTTTTTTAACATTAGGTGGTAATATAGGGCAATTATCGTC
>NZ_JACBYC010000242.1 GCF_013415425.1 Gemella sp. GH3
GGTCATTATATGTAAGAGCATCATACGCTATTTTAGCGTCAAACGCCTCTTTTAAGAACGTTGTTGCCTCCTCAATATCTAATACTGTTAAACCAATATGATTAATTCCCTTAATATGATTCATTGAACTTCTCCCTTTCATTATTTTAAAGATGTTTACCCTAAATTTTAGATTTAAATATTTCACATCACTAATTTTGAATAAAGCTATTTATTTTCATAAATTAAAATATTCTAAAAATTGTGCTACAATTTACATATAATAATTGCATTGCAACACTTTATTAAGAGTATACATTTAATAGTAATTTATAATATTTAAATAAACGGAGGGAATGTTAGTGAAGACAGATGTGCTCTACGGCAAGTCTGAAATTAGTGTCAATGTACCTGATGATAGCACTATTATAGAA
>NZ_JACBYC010000245.1 GCF_013415425.1 Gemella sp. GH3
GCTTCTATGACATCGACTCCCCATTTTTCTAATTGCTTAGCAATTTTCAATCTTTCGTCAAAGGTAAAGTTGACTCCCGGTGTTTGTTCTCCGTCTCTTAGTGTTGTATCAAAAATTTGAATATGGCTTTCCATTTTTAACATCTCCTTATTATTTTTGAATACTTTTAGCTTTAATAAATGGCATCATTTTTCTTAATTCACGACCAACCGCTTCGATTTCATGACCATGTTGTTGTTCACGTAATTGGTAAAATTCTTTAAAGCCATTTTCATTATCTTTAACAAAACGATTAGCAAAGTTACCGTTTTGAATATCTTCTAATACAGTTTTCATGTTGTTTTTAACTTCTGGAGTGATAACACGTGGTCCAGATACATAATCACCAAATTCAGCTGTATTTGAAATAGAGT
>NZ_JACBYC010000067.1 GCF_013415425.1 Gemella sp. GH3
AAAAAAGAGAAATATAATATCGTTATTGCAAATATTCTTGCTCACATTATTGAAGAAATGATAGAAGATGCTTATAATACATTATTTGAAGAAGGATATTTTATTACTTCAGGTATTATAGAAGAAAAATATGAAGAGATAGAATCTCATATGAAGCGTGTTGGTTTTAATATTATTTCTGTAGAACATGACAACGGTTGGGTCTGCATCGTTGGTCAGAAAGTGAGTGATTAATTTGCAAAGATATTTTATTAATCAAAGCGCTGATAAACTTCAGCGCTTTTTTATTGAAAATAAAGAAGATATTCATCATATAAAAAATGTCATGCGTTATAGTGAAGGTGATTCAGTTATCGTTACATTTCTAGATCAAACAGTGTACAAGTGTCAAATAAAAGCTTTAAACGATAAT
>NZ_JACBYC010000034.1 GCF_013415425.1 Gemella sp. GH3
GGACAATTTAATACTGAAAAGTTTACTAAGAAAAGTATTCACGAACCATGGTTGTTTAGTTTACCTGCTATGATTCTTATGGTACTTATACCAATTGTATTCTTTATACCTAACGTTTTCGGACATAATATACTTATACCAGCATTAAGATCGGTATCTGGTGTTGGAACTCAAGTAGACAGCGTAGCACCTCACATTTCACAATGGCACGGTATCAACCTTCCATTAATATTAAGTGTCATCGTTATTGTGTCAGGAATTATTTTAGCACTTGCTATAAATTGGAAATCATTGACACATCGAATGATTAAACAAGCTTCAATCACAGATACTTATCGACGTGTTTATAGAGAGTTTGAATCTTATTCAGGTTATGGAATAAGAAGCTTAATGAGTGCTAAACTCAATTA
>NZ_JACBYC010000246.1 GCF_013415425.1 Gemella sp. GH3
GTATTATTACCAACTAAATCCCAGTTACCGTCCTCAGTATAAAATTTCAACGCAAATCCACGTATATCTCTTTCTAAGTCAGCCGCACCACGTTCACCTGAAACTGTTGAGAAACGTGCAAACATTTCTGTTTGTTTACCAACTTCAGAGAAAATTTTAGCATTTGTGTATTGAGTAATGTCATTTGTGACAGTAAAAGTACCAAATGCGCCAGAACCTTTAGCGTGCATACGTCGCTCTGGAATTACTTCTCTGTCAAAATGTGACATTTGTTCTAAATAATAAACATCTTGCATTAATAATGGACCTCGTGGCCCTGCTGTCATACTATTTTCTCTATCTGATACTGGTGCACCAAATAGACCAGTTAATCTACCATCTTGTTTAGACATGGCTAGCTCCCCCTCAC
>NZ_JACBYC010000247.1 GCF_013415425.1 Gemella sp. GH3
GAACAGGACCAACTGCATCATAACCACCTAAACGTTGTGCAATTTTATAGCCAATGTTACCTGCTTCAAGACTTGGGAAGATAAACACATTAGCGTCTCCTTGAATTTTAGCGCCAGGCGCTTTTTTCTCAGCTACACTAGGGACAATCGCAGCATCAAATTGGAATTCCCCATCAATCACAACATTTTCAATATTATCAGATTGAACTTTTTCTTGAGCTAATTTTAATGCTTCTTGAACTTTAGTCACGTCGTCTGATTTAGCAGAGCCCTTTGTAGAGAAGCTTAACATTGCTACTTTTGGTTCCATACCAAAGCTTAGTGCAGACTTAGCACTTTCTACAGCAATTTCAGCTAATCCTTGAGCATCTAATTCAGGGTTGATGGCACAGTCGCCGAAGATATATTG
>NZ_JACBYC010000249.1 GCF_013415425.1 Gemella sp. GH3
ATGGTCAATATCATGTAAGAATTCAAAATAATGAATTTGCGAAGAAACGTGTTTCAAGTGATTCAACGGAAAATAAATCAACTTCTACAGACACGAGTACTTCAAATGTATCACAAAACAGTGATTCATCTAAAAAAGTAACTGCTAAAGATTATCAAGCAACAACGTATAAAAATATTTATAAAGATGTTGTGTATGATAAAAATAAATTACATAAAGAATTACCAATTTTTGTAAGTGGACATTTTAGAAATGCAATTAATAATGAGGAATCATCTTTATACGAAGGTGCTTTAAATCCTAATGTAAAAATTGAAAAATTAAATGATTTATATAAATATACTGTTCACTTACATCCTGGAATTGCTGATGTCGGCGGAGAATTCTATGATTTTGAACTTTTCAGAGT
>NZ_JACBYC010000210.1 GCF_013415425.1 Gemella sp. GH3
ATCCAAGACAACGAATGTATTTTCTTAGATGCTGGTTCATCTACTTTGGAAATGATTCAATATATCGATGCGAGAGATATCATTGTTGTCACGAATGGGATGACACATGTGGAACAGTTATTAAAGAATGGGATAAACACTTTAATGATTGGCGGACAAGTGAAAGAAACAACAATGGCAACTGTAGGTGCAAACGCACTGGAAACGTTAAGAAGATATTGCTTTGATCGTGCATTCATCGGAATGAACGGTATGGATTCGAAGTATGGTTTTACAACACCAGATGAACAAGAAGCTTTAATTAAAGAGACGGCAATGAAATTATCCAGTGAGAAATATGTACTTGTCGATCAAACGAAATTTAACCAAGTTTATTTTGCAAGAGTACCATTACTAGATGGAACTAAAA
>NZ_JACBYC010000032.1 GCF_013415425.1 Gemella sp. GH3
GACTAAAAATATCTTAGTCTTTCATAGTTCGCATTTAAAAGAGGGTAAAACTAAAAAATCTTATAAATATGCTTTAGAACATAGCAATAACGTGGATAAATATATAGTACTTACGCATCAACAAATGAAAGATATTCAAGAGATGTATCCTATTGAAAACGAACGCTTTGAACTCATACCTCATTTTATAGAACTCAATCATAGAAAAGGTGAAAATGAAGTTATACAAGAAGATCGTTTCATTTATATCGGTAGATTTAGTAGTGAAAAACAAATGGATCATTTAATTAAGGCTTATGATAAGTTTGTTAAAAGTGGTCATCAAACAAAATTACATTTATTTGGTAGGGATGAAGATAATCAATTACCTATGATGAGAAGCTTGATTGCTGAGTACCATCTTGAAG
>NZ_JACBYC010000109.1 GCF_013415425.1 Gemella sp. GH3
ATTTAATATTATTACTACTACAGATAAAATAAGCCATAAACCCACCATATTATACTTTGTAAAGAATACTATTCCAAAACAAAATCCTACTAAGATTATTTTTAAAGAGTTATACCTATTATTCATAAAATAATCTAAGTAAATATAAAATGAATAAGTTATAAAAGGTAACATATAACCCTCTAGCCCTAATCCACTTTCAAAAATATTCAAAAATATAATAGTTATTATTAATAAAGTAATAACAGACACCATATTTTTACTTGTAAACAATTTTGATATTTTATAGACATATATCAAGAAAACAAAATAACAAATTAAATAAATAAATTTTATTCCAAAAGCACCGCCTATAATATAACCAAAATAGTTAATAAAGAATATTATAGGTCCTTTATGATCAAATAAATCTACATATAATTTCTCTCCTTTGGTCATAGCATATCCAAAATATTCAAAAATTGTTGCATCTCCATATGGATAATAATGTAACATTAAATTTGGCATTGTATAATATACTAAAAAAGTTAATGCTAGAAAATAAATGACTAAAAATACATTCGTAAACAATTTTATTTTCAAATTTTATTCTCCTTTATATTAATATAGCTTATTATAGTTTAAATAAAAACTTTATTCAATAAACAAAAAATTTAGTTTGCTTATATATTTTTTATCCTTTAGTTTCTTTTCCTTGCTATTAATTTTATAGGTGTACCATCAAAATAGAATGCTTCTCTAATTCTATTTTCTAAAAATCTTTCATACGAAAAATGCATTAATTCTGGATAATTTACAAAGAAAACAAAAGTTGGTGGATTTATAGCCACTTGCGAAGAATAGAAAATATTTAATCTCTTACCTTTATCCTGTGGTGTAGGATTCATAGCCGCAGCATCTACTATTACTTCATTAAGTGTTGATGACTGAATACGTCTATGTCTATTCTCATAAGATTCTTTAATAAGAGGGAAAATATTAAACACTCTTTGTTTAGTTTTTGCTGAAACAAAAATTGTTTTGGCATAATCCAAATAAACAAAGCTATCACGAATTTTTTCTTCAAATTCTTTCATTGTTTTATCATCTTTTTCAATTGCATCCCATTTATTAACGACTATTATTACACCTTTTCCTGATTCGTGAGCATATCCTGCAACCTTTTTGTCTTGCTCTATTATTCCTTCTTCTGCATTAATAACAACTAAAACAACATCTGATCTTTCTATTGCTTTTAATGATCGAAGTACCGAATATTTTTCGCAATTTTCGTAAACTTTTCCTCGTTTTCTAATACCTGCAGTGTCAATAACGACATAATCATCACCATCATATCTGAAATCACTATCTATTGCATCTCGTGTAGTTCCCGCTATTTCAGAAGCAATAACACGTTCTTCTCCTAAGATAGTATTTATCAAACTAGATTTTCCTACATTAGGTCTTCCTATTAAGGCAAAT
Source organism: Gemella sp. GH3 (assembly GCF_013415425.1). Taxonomy (GTDB): domain Bacteria; phylum Bacillota; class Bacilli; order Staphylococcales; family Gemellaceae; genus Gemelliphila. The sequence continues at coordinate 1,462 of NZ_JACBYC010000109.1, forward strand.
CTTATTTTGTCATCTTCTTCTTCATCTTCTTGAACTTTAAAGTTTTTACAAACTTCATCTAATAAATCTCCTATTCCTAGACCGTGAGATCCAGAAATTGGGAATGGTTCTCCAAAGCCTAATGAATAAAAGTCGTATATTAAATGATTCATATCAAAGTTATCAATCTTATTAACTGCTAAAACAACTGGTTTATCCGTTTTATAAAGTAATTTGGCTACTTCTTCATCGTCTGGAGTAACACCATCACGACCATTTACCAAAAATATTATTACATCAGCTTCATCAATAGCTAAGTCTGCTTGTGCTCTAATTTGTTGTTGAAACGGAGTATTTTCTATTTCTATTCCACCAGTATCTATCATAAAAAATGAGTAATTTAGCCATTCTGCTTTAGAATATATTCTATCTCTAGTTACTCCTGCAACATCTTCTACTATAGACAGTCTATCTCCTATTATTTTGTTAAAAATAGTAGACTTTCCTACATTAGGTCTTCCAATTATTGCTACTGTTGGTTTCGCCATAATAACCTCCTTATACTAATTTATAAATAACAAATGGGAGTGCTAGATTACTCTTAGCTACTCCCAACAATTTAGATAAGCTTTTATTATTGTAAATCTTTAAATTTATCTGCCAAACTAAATTGTGTATCTTCTGATTTTATATATGATGTATCATACTCTGCTTCTTTTTCTTCTATTTCTACCATAGGTTTTTCTAACAATTCTTTTATAGACAATGCTAATCTATTATTATCAAAGTCTATTTCAAGAACTTTAACATTTACAACATCACCTTGTTTTAAGAAGTCGTTAACGTTAGTAACTTTTTCGTGTGAAATTTGAGAAATATGTACCAATCCTTCTACAAAGTCCATAACTTCTACAAATGCTCCAAATGCAGTTATATTTTTAACTGTTCCTTCTAATACATCTCCTACTTTTACATTAGCTTTTAATACATCCCATTGCGTAGGTAATAAAGTTTTTATAGATAATGACACTCTGCCCTCTTCTCTATCTAAACCTATAACTGCAACTTTTACTGTTTCACCTTTAGATAAAACATCTTCAATTTTGTCAAATCGTTTATTAGAAATTTCAGAAATATGAACTAAACCATCAATTTCTCCAATATTTACAAATGCTCCAAAGCTAGCAATTCTACTAACTGTTCCTTCTAGTACATCTCCTACATTAAGATTACCGAAAATCTCATCAAGTTTTTTAGATTCCTCTTCTTCTAAAACAAAACGACGATTCAATATCAACTTGTTTTTCGATTTATCTACTTCTTCAATTTTAAAAGTATATTCTTGACCTACAAATTTATCTAAATTTTTCACAAATTTTGTATCTATGTATGAAGCTGGTACAAAAGCTCTAATTCCATTAACATCAGCTAATAGACCAGCTTTTGTTGTTCCTGTTACAGTTGTTGTAACATATTCTCCATTTTCAAATTTAGTTACTATATCACTCCATGACATATCAACTAATTTATTATATTCTTTGTTTTCAATAATTTTACGAGAAAGATAAATTACTCCTGGAATGTCTTCTGAACGTTTTTCTCTATCAGCACGTACAACTGTAACTACTGCTTCTATCTCATCTCCAACAGAAAGTACATCACTAATATCTGATACAAATTTTCTTGACACATGGTTTTTTAATATTACGCAGTCATACTGTGCTCCTGCAACATCTACATAAGCTAAGTCAGCATCTATACGAGAAACAGTTCCAGTTACCTTATCTCCTTTCTTTAACATTTTTGTGTTATTTAATAATTCCTCAAATGAAGTCGTCATTACTTCTTTGTCCTCCTATGGTTGCAATACTACGATAATTATACTACAAAAACGTGCTATTGTCACTAATTTTATTTGTTTTGATATTCTATTTTCTTAATTTTATCTAATAAATTTAGCTCTTCTTCATTTAAGTCATAAGTATCTAATAAATCTGGTCTTCTTAAATATGTTCTTCTCAAACTTTCTTCTAATCGATATTTTTCTATATTTTTATGGTGCCCTGATATTAAAACATCTGGTACTTTCATTCCACGAAAATCTTGGGGTCTAGTATATTGAGGATATTCCAAAAGTCCTGTAGAAAATGAGTCATCTTTGTGAGATTCTTCTTTTCCTAATACATAAGGAATAAGACGTACTACACTGTCTATTATAGTCATAGCAGCTAACTCCCCTCCTGTTAATATAAAATCTCCAATAGACAATTCGTCAGTTACTAAATGTTGTCTAATTCTCTCATCATACCCTTCGTAATGTCCGCATATAAATACTAGATGATCTTCTTTGGATAATTCTTCTGCTTTTTTTTGAGAAAATCTCTCCCCTTGTGGACAAAGTAATATTATTCTGCTTTTCTCGTTAGTCTCTAAACTTTCTACTGCATTAAATATAGGTTCTGGCTTTAATACCATACCTTGCCCTCCACCATAAGGATAATCATCTACTTGATTATGTTTATCTTCTGCAAAATTACGAAAATCTACAGTGTTTATCTGAACGATATTTTTTTCTTTTGCTTTTCCTAAAATAGAATGATTTAAAGAATCAAACATATTTGGAAATAATGTAAGTATATCAATCTTCATTAATCTATCAATCCTTCCATTACTTCAATATCAATTCTTTTTTTAGAAATATCAACATATTTTACAACATCTTCTATATAAGGTATCAAATATTCCTTACCTAATTCATTTTTTACAACCCAAACATCATTTGCTCCTGTTTGCAATATGTCTATTATTTCTCCTAATTTGTTATTAAATTTATCAAAAACTTCACAACCTATTATTTCATAAAAATAATATTCTCCATCTTCTAACTCGCTCAAATATTCTTCATCGACTTTTAATTGAAGATTTTTGTATTTTTCCGCTTCTTCTATACTATCTATACCAAAAAACTTCAGTAAAAATGCTCCTTTGTGCTCTCTGCTACTTTCTATCTCTACTTCTTTTATTACTTGATTACCTCTAGTAATTAACAACTTAGACCCTTTTGAAAATCTTTCGTCTTCAAAATGGCTACTAGATATTACTTTAACTTCTCCTTTTAACGCATGCGTATTTACTATTTTCCCTACTTTTAATCTCATTTAATTCACCTACTCTTTTATTTTTTTTCTAACGTAATAAGATAAACTATCTACAATAATAATAGTTAACAACAATACAATCAATAATACAGATACAGTATCCCATTTTCTAAATTCAATATTATTTACTAATAATTGACCTATTCCTCCTGCTCCAACCATTCCTAAAATTGTTGAATTTTTAATATTCATCTCTAAACGATATAACAAAATAGTTATAAATTCTGGTAAGTAACCACGAAATACTATATTTATATATCCAGAAAATGATTTTACTCCCATACTATTAATTGACATCAAAATATTGTCATCTATACTCTCTAATATTTCTCCATACATTTTTGTAGTTATTCCTAGAGTATAAATATACAATGCAAAAAATACACTTATATAACCAGGACCAAAACCTCTAAAAAATATTATAGCGACTATTATTGGTGGAAAAGTTCTCAGTATATTTATTATTAATTTTACTAATAAAGATTGTCTTTTACCCACAATATTCTCTGCATAAAAATAAGAAATAAAAATAGAAGTTAAGCCTGCCATCAAAGTTGCAACAAGTGCAATTATAAAACTATCATATAATGCTACCAAGGCTTTCTCAAAATACGCTAAATTTGGATTCGTTACACCTATTAACATATTCTTAGTCTGACCTAATCCTATTAAAAATCTTTCATAAGTTATATCTAAGAACTTAAAACAGTACGCTAAACAAAAAGTAACTATCACTATAAATGATACTCTAGAAATATTCTTTCTTATAAAATAACTTTTTTTAGTTAGAGTTTTATCAATAGTAAGTCTTCTAAAATATCTACTAATCAAGTCTATTATAGCTATTACTATTACTAATATAATAATAATCAAAGATACTCTATCATACCTAAGATGATTTAACTCTTTCCAAAGTAGTTGTCCTATTCCTCCTGCACCTACAAGTCCTAAAACGCTAGCTCCCCTTATGCTAGATTCTAAAACTTGGAAAAAAACTGCATATATCGTTGGGCGTAAATTTTCTATTACAGCAATTTTATATATTTGAAATTTATTTAAACCTGTACTCAAATATGTTTCTATATATTTTTGATTAATTTCTTCTGCATACTCCTTTAGCAGTTTGGCTGACATTAAAAAACTTATTATATATAAACTTATAAAACCGCTAAAATTTCCTACACTAAACAAACTAACTAATACAGATGCTATAATTAAAAAAGGAATAGTTCTAAATATAGATAAAATACCACTTAATATTTTTGGAATTATCTTTATCGTAAAAAATGTAGTAGTCAATAACGGTAATATTAATAAAGTTGTTAAAACTCCTAATATTGAAGAAAATATAGCCATCAAAACCGTATCCCTTATAGGTTTTACTAATGTAGGTACTATATTTAAGTCAAAAGGATACATTCTTGAAAATAAATTACCTATTCTTAAAAAACCTACTCTTAAACTAGAAAAATCAAAATTAAATAAAGTAAAAGTTGTAATTACTAATATTGATAATAATATTGTATATCTTTTTAATTTATGCTTAATTATATAATTGGATAAGTTCTTCATCTGTTACACACTCTGTCTTTTTGTAAAATAAAATTTTTCCGTTTTTTATACCTAATATTTTCTTGCTATATTTTTTAGCTAAATCTACATCATGTAAATTCATCAAAATTGTAATATTTTTTTTCTTATTCAATGTCGCAAATAGGTTCATAATATCTTCTGTATTTTTCTGATCTAAATTACTAACTGGCTCATCAGCCAATAAAATTTCCGGTTTTTGACAAATTGCTTTAGCAATAGCAACTCTTTGCTTTTGTCCTCCAGATAAATACTTCGATTTTCTATATGCCTCATCAATTAATCCAACTTTTCCTAGATACTTTATTGCTAAACTATACTCTTCTTTTGTGTAGTTATTTAATAAACTACTAAAAAAATTTTTATTAGCTAAAAAAGGAGTTAAAACATTATCTATAGTATATAAATTATCTAGGATATTATAATCTTGAAAGATAAAAGAAATTTTCTTTCTAGTATTTTGCAAAGTTTTTCCTTTTTCTTTTAAGATATCATTTCCATTTATTAAAATTTCTCCTTTTCTTGAAATTAATAATTTATTTATACATTTCAAAAGAGTTGACTTCCCTGCACCACTTTTCCCCAAAACTGCTACAAAATCGCCTTTTTCTATTTGAAAACTTATATCATCCAAAACATCTTTATCATTATATGACATAGTTAAATTTTTTACTATTAAGTTATAATTAGTCAAAATATAACCCCCTTCAATATGTTACAAGCCTTATTATACCATTAAAAAAATAATTTTACACTGTTACAAATTTAATTTATTAAGAAAATTCTTTTATTGTAAAATAATAATTTTAATATTATAATTATAGTAGATTTTAGCAAAGGAGATATAATATGAACCTATACTTAGCTGGTGCTTTATTTAATGAGGCAGAAGTTGCGCAAAGAAGAACAGAAGGACGTCTTTTGAGAGATAAATTTGTAGATAAATTAACTATTTTTAATCCTATTGAACAGCCGTTTAATGATAATAAACAATCTCTACCTACACCACAAGATATTTTTAATGGAGATACTAAAGCTGTAGAAAATTGCGATATTTTCCTTGCTGATATTACAAATGAGGATAGTGGCGTCATGGTAGAACTTGGAATCGCGATTGCTCTTAATAAAAAAATTATTGCTGTAAATTCGGATATAAGATTACAATCAGCAAATAAATATACTATTCCTAGTTATGCAATGAATCATTATGTTTTAGGTGGAATACTAAAACATGGTAAACTAGTATTTAGTTTTGAAGAAGCCATCAAAGAAATAGAAAAAATTATAAAATAACATAAAAAAGACAGAATTAGTTAAATTCTGTCTTTTTACTTTTCTATCAAAAATATTATATAAATTAGCACAATAAAAAGTTAAAATTGTTCAATTATTTTTCCTGTTTGATAATTTTCTAATAATAATTTCAAATGTTTTATTTGAATAAGCAACTCTTTTCCTATATCGGTATCTTTAATTGTTTTTCTATTCAATATTTTGTCAACAACTCTCTTAGTTGATACTATATCAGTTTCGTCTTTTATAGCAGTTTCTTTACTAACGAAAATATCGTGTTTCATAATTTGTAAGCCGAAAGAATTGTACGTAAGTGTATAACCGCCGTGCCCTGTAGTATTATGATATGCTCTAGACATACCACCATCAATTACAATTGTTCTTCCATCTGCCTTAATAGGATCTTCTCCTTTTGATGATTTTACTGGAGTATGACCATTTATAATATGACCATCTTCTGTTAAATCAAACTCTAATAATAGCTTTTTACTAAATTCTGCACATTCTCGTAATTTGTAATATGGATTTTTTTCTTCTGTATGGCTTTCTTTGTCAGCTATAAAATACCTTTCAAATGTAGTCATATCTTTTTTTCCAAAAAGTGGCGAATACTCTCCTTGCCACAAATAAAAAAATATGTCGTCCCCTTGTTTCTCCTTGCTATAAAATGCTTTTCTGACTTTATTATCAAAGAAGTCAAGCATTTCTTTTCCACTATATTTTTTATTTTTATATGTAAATGTTTGAAAATCTCCTTTTGAAGTAACAGGCATACAACCATGAAGCAATAAATTTCCATTATGACATTTATACATTGCTCCTTTAGACATCATAAACTCTATATGTTTATGCAATTTTTCACTAGAAATAAATAGATCCCTTAATTTCTCTATTAACTTTATTTCATCATTATTCAATTTATATATATTTTTTTTATCTATAGTTGGAAAATTACAACTAGTCATCTTGTATTCTTTATTTCCTACACGCACTGTCTGTTTTTCAAAATCTATTTTATCAAGTAACAATCTGCTACTCAAATTAAATTCTGGTCTACGTTTTACTGCTAAACTTTCTAACTTAAATTGTATTATAGATATAGCTTTGTGCATTCTAGCTATTTGCAACACTTCTTTATCATTATATTTATTTTTATTACTCTTAGAAATTTTTGGTAAAAATTCTGAACATTCATCATTTGAATAATAAGTATCACTTAGATTAAGTAAACCTCTTAGAGATATACCGTATCTGTCTTCTATAATATCTAAATTATCGTACCTTGCACATATTCTTAAAACATTAGCTATACAAATTAAATCTCCACAACTTGCTCCTATCCATAGCATATCGTGATTACCCCATTGAATATCTACAGAATGATAATCTATTAGTCTATCCATAATTTTATCTGGATAAGGTCCTCTATCGTATATATCACCTACTATATGAAGATGATTAACTATAAGTCTTTGAATAGCATAACAAAGTTCTATTATAAATTTATCTCCTCGATTAAGTTCTAAAATACATTGCAAAATTCTATTGTAATAATTTTCTTTGTCTTTTGTTTCATCCATCTTGTAGATTAACTCTTCTATTATGTAAGCAAATTCTTTTGGTAATATTTTTCTAACCTTTGAACGCGTATATTTTCTACCAGCTATCTGCGTAATTTCCAATAATCTTAAAATCAATATTTTTTGAAATTCTTTGTAGTCATCTTCACTATATTCTTTTTTTAATAATTGTAATTTTTCATCTGGATAATATATTATAGTCGATAATAAATTAAGTTCTTTTGTTGTCAATCTACTATCAAATACATCTTTTAATTTTTCTTTAATTACTCCCGAACCATTTCTAAGAACATGATCAAAAGCTTCATATTCTCCATGAATATCACTAATAAAATGTTCTGTTCCTTTTGGCAAAGATAGAATAGATTCTAAATTAATTATTTCACTAGTTACTTCATTAATGTTTCTAAAATTTTTTGCCAATAACTCTAAATGCTCTTTTGTTATCATTACAATATACCCCTAACATTAATTATTATATTAACATTGTAGCACTTTTTGATAACACTTTCAATTATTAATAATTAGCTATTTTTAAAAAATAACTTTGAATACATATATAATATTTTTCGTAATCTAAAATTAAAAACGAAAATTTAATAATTTATAATTTTATAACTAAACTTTTTTAACACACTTATTAATAGTAGTAAATTGTAATTTAGTTTATGTTTAACTTTCAACACTTTATAAAAAATATTCAGCATAGAGATTTTTTCTCTACGCTGAATATTATATAGCCTACTTTATCTATTCAGGTTTATTTTCATTACTTACCGTTGGATCTTTTGCAAGATCAGCAGTTGTTAATTTATCTGGAAGATTTTGTAATAAATCTTCTGAAACTAGTGTCACATAATTAACAGGGGTATGTAATCCTCTAGGTGACACACTAGTATTTTTGTTATAATTTTTGGATAACGGTATAATGTATCCTTGATAATGTATATTTAAAATTTCTCCTGCTAAAGGAATATTTCTTTCTAAAGTATTATTTAATACAGAAGAAATATATTGTAAATGACTTGATTTAGGATAATAATAGTAGACATCATTAATCATAGCGTCATAGCCACCTAATCTATGAGAAACTATATTAATATCATTGCTAGCAAACATTGATACAGCTGATGTAATTTGTTTCATAGTCATATTATGAGTAACATTATCTCCACCTATTTGTATTAGCTCATTCACTTTGGCAAGTGCATTAATACTTTGCGCTTTGTCTATAACTGCATGAATTACTTGCAGTTGTCGTTGTCCTCTTTCTATATCACTATCATAGTATCTACTACGTGCAAAGGCTAATGCTTGTTCTCCATTTAACGTGTGCCATCCTTTTTTTAGTTCTACGGTACCTTCTTCTCCGTTAGCGTTTTGCTCTACCATATCAAAAGGTACATAAAGCTCAACCCCGCCTAAAGAATCAATAACTTTCTCAAAAGCCTTGAAATTTATTATAACATAAAAGTTTACTGGGGCGTTTACCAGATTTGTTACAGCATCAATTGTTCCGTCAGTTCCACCATAAGCATGAGCGTGAGTTATTTTATCAAAGAAATACGCATTACTGTTATTATTATCTGATTTCTCTCTCATTAATGTTAGCGAATCTCGTGGAATACTTACCATATCCATACGTTTTTGATTCTTATTTACAGCCATATAAATTATTGAATCTGTTCTACTATTTTCTCTAGTTTGACCTTCAGCTGCACGAGCATCATTTTCATCAATTCCCATAACTAACATAGAAAATTTTTCGAAATTTGGATCTACTTCTTCTGTACTATTAGATTTTTTAAAGCCGTTCTTTATTGAATCTGATAAGTTAAAGTATGTATATGCTCCAAACCCGGTAACTACAAGTAATAACAGCAACAATATTCTAACAATCCATCTACGTTTTTTACGTTTATTTCTTCTAGAATTTCGTCTATTATTTCTCTCCAATCTAGACATATGTAAATCATTCTTTTGCATAATTTTCCCTCTTAAATAATCATAATTAATTATTATACTACACTTAATAATTTAATTCTACTATAAAATGAAATCTTCTATTTATTTCCTAATATAACAGTAATTATTTCCAATCTATTATTCAAACGTGTTGGAAAAGAACTATTTCCTAGTCCTTGTGAGACTACCATAGTCGAAATATTTTCGAAATATAGTCCGTTAGTATACTTAGGAAAATACCCTTGATTAGGTGCATAAATACGTCCCAAAAGAGGTACATTCCACTGTCCCCCGTGTGCATGTCCAGATAGAATTAAATCAAACTTTAAATCCGAATAAAGATGAAATTTCTCAGGTCTATGTGCTAATAAAATATTATATAAATTTTCATTATAAACTTTTAATAATTGTTTTCTATACATCGTATAATGATTTTCTTTATATTTATTATAAAAATATTTAAAATCTTCTATTCCGCCCAAAGAAATACTTTCTCCATATTTTTCCAACAAAACCTTATTATTTGAAAGATCCACTATATTTAATTTATTTAATTGCTTTCTCAAAACAGAATACTCATAAGGTAAACGAATTTCGTGATTTCCTGATACAAAATAAGTAGGTGCAATATTAGAAATATTAGCAAGAATATTATACGCAATATCAGAATTATTTCTGTAACTATCTAAAATATCTCCTGTTATTACTATTATATCTGGATTTTGACTACGTACTTGTTCAAAAAATACCAAATCGCTAATTCCAACTTTTTCGCAATGTATATCTGACAACTGAACTATCTTAAAGTCATTAAAACTATCTGGTATTTTTTCGTTTATTATCTTATGTTTCGTAATTTTAACACACTTATTTTGATGTATATAAAATAAATATGCTAATTGTGCAAATATTGTTAATTTAAAAATATTTTTTTTATTCATTATTCACCTTTTATTTCCCTAATAAAATACATAAATCAATTCAGTTAATATTAACAATTTCCTCTTAAAACTGTTATTTCAAATATCATAAGTATACCATAATAATTTCCTTTTACAAAGAGCAATAAATTTATTTACAAAAAATTACACTGTTCTTAAAAAGAACAATGTAATTTAATTAGACATTTATTTTTTTATCTGTGCTAAAAGTGCTGATAACAAAATTAATCCTGCTCCGACTAATTGAGAAACACTTAAAACTTCTCCCAATAATAAATAAGCAAACATAAATGTAAATATAGGATCCAAATAACTTAAAAATGCAACTGCGTTTGTCGGTAGATGTGCTATTGACCCAAATGTTAAAAAACAGGCAAAACAAGTGTGAAAAACTCCTAAAATAATAACCAAAGCAATACTCTTATTATCAGGAATACTTATAGTTTCTTTATTGACAATAAAAACATACACCATCATTGTTATTGCTGCAATCATCATTTGAACAAACGTCGTATTAAAGCCATCTAAATTCTTTATTTTCTTGTTAAAAATAATTATAAAAGCATAAGTTATTGCTGATAATAAAGAATAAATAATTCCTTTACTAAATTGTAAAGTTGCAATATCTAAATTAGAAATTAAATAAAGCCCTACTAAAGCTATTATAACACAAATAAATTTTAAGAGGTTTAACGCTTCTTTTAAAAATATAGGTGATAGTAAAATTACAATCATAGGAGCTAAGTAGGTAATCCAAACTGCAATGCTAACATTAGTATAGTTAAAAGACTCAAACAAAAATATCCACGAGAATGCTAAAGATACCCCAGATAAAAATAAATAATGAAAATTTCGAAAAATATTTCTATATTCAATTTTTTTAGAGCTAAAAGTAAACACTAATAAAAATGAAATAGTAGCTATACTAGTTCTAGATAAAACTACTTGTGATCTAGGTAAATCAATATTTTTTACAATTATAGCAATAGTTCCAAAAATAACCATTCCTAATATATATCTTAAATAGTACATAACTCCCCCTTTAATTTTTACTAAAAACATCATAATATCTACTAATTAAACACACATAGATTATATACTAAAAATAATCTTAATTCAATATTTTATCCGTAAAAAAGACAACCCTATGGTTGTCTTTAATCTAGCTGGCTAGCGAAATAAAATTTTTATAACTAGATTGTTATCTTTATTAATTTTTTATCACATAAAATATTATAACATATAAAGCATAATAACTTATGTGTATTAACTTTAAATATTTTCATCGTGTAATTTATTTATTTTATTAGCTAATTCTGGAATTACTTTTTCTGAATTACTTAAATTTTCTGTATAAATAATTAGGATATAATCTTCATTATTATCTCCATAAACTATAGCTGTATTATTTGCCACTCCTGCCAGTTGACCATATTTACTAGCTATCTTCTTATTACTAATTCCACTCTTTATCCATTCATTATTTTCTGATTCTTTTAGATACTCTATAATTTTAGGATATTTATTTTGATTTTCATATAAATATGTCCATACTTTCTCCATCATTAAAGGAGTAACTTTGTTTAAAGCAGCCTTATCAGCTGGCAATTCAAAACCTAATTTGGACATATAGTTCATCATTAATTTAATACCATTAGTTTTATTAATTAATAACATATTTGTCGCTGTATTATCCGAATACTTTAGCATATTCATTACCACATAATCAATAGGATATGTTTTTTGTTTCTCTCTATTTGTAATTTCTCCGCCACCACTTTCTAACATATCAGCTCTATATTCTATCTCCTCATCACTTTTTAATTGACCATTTTCAATTCTATCATATATATAAAGGGCATAGACTACTTTTGTTGTACTTGCTGCAGAAAAATACTCATCATCGTTAACAGAATATCTATATCCTGATTTCATATCTTTATAAATAACAGATATTTTATTATTTTCTCTAGCATAACTGTTAATAATCTTATTAAGTTCTTCGTCCTTTTGAGACGACGTTAATTTTACTTTTTCTTTATTATCTGTAGTTTGGTTAGTAGTTTCTTTTTTATTAGTATCTTTAACTTCTTGAATATCACTATTTTCTTTATAGAATGTTTTACCATAAAGTGTTCTTAAATTGAACACAGAAAGTATTATAAAACTACATATTAAAAACTCCAAAAACAATATTAAATTTTTATTCTTTTTTCTTTTATCACTCATAACTAAAAACTACCTTATAAACTTTTATAATAAATTATACAACAAAATAATGATTTTTTATAGTTTTTTTAATAATTTTATATATTATTTTTGTACAACTCTATTATTCCTTTTAATGTTAACTCTATATCTACGTAGTCAACATTATTACTATACTTAGCTATTAAATTAGACAATCCTCCCGTAACTACAACATTAACATCTCTATTTATATCTTTTTTCATAGTATTAATAATATTATCAAACTGACCTACAAAACCATATAAAAGACCTGCTTTTATTTGAGATACCGTATCCATTCCTAAAGAAGTTGAAACATCAGTAAGTTCAACTCTTGGTAATTGAGCAGCTTTATTATACAAAGCATCAGCACTTATATTTAATCCTGGACAAATAACTCCACCGTGATAAATCATATCTTCATCAACATAATCAAAAGTTGTTGCCGTTCCAAAATCAACGATAATGGCTGGTAAATAATTAGATACCTTAGCTCCTACTATATCTACAACTCTATCAGCACCTAATTTACTTGTATAAGGTTCGGGTACAGTTAGACCTGTCTTTATATTGTTAGATACTATAATTGGCTGTTTCCTAAAATATTTTTTACTAAGCAACTCTAAAGCACACATCATTGTTGGAACAACACTAGATATTACTACGCCATCAAATTTATTAACATCTATATTTTTCTCAACAAAAAAATTTTTTATAATAACATAAAGTTCATCTTCTGTTTTTGTATCATCAGTAGCTATTCTCCAAGAATAACTCAAATTATAATTTTTATCAAATACTCCTAATACTATATTAGTATTACCTACATCTAGTGCAAATATCATATTTTCTCCTAATAAATTTTAATCTAATAAATTTTATTAATAATATAAAAGTTTTTTATAAATATAATTATATATCATTATAAAAACTACTATAATTTATTATTATATCATATTATTTAAAATTGAGTATAAAAAATAATATTTAGAATAGAAGATTTATCTCCTAAACTAAATATTATTTCAATTATTTACTAAACAATCTACTAATATCGTTCCATGTAACTGCTAGTAATAAAATTAATAATAAAATACTGAATGTAGCAGTCATATAATATTGAGCTTTCTTACTAATAGGTTTTCTAAATATTGCTTCATATAAGACAAATATTATTCTACCGCCATCTAAAACTGGTATAGGTATTAAATTCATAAGTCCTAAATTGACACTCAAAATTCCTATCCATCTAATTGTAGTTAAAATTCCACTTTGAGCAGCTACTGTTGAAAGTTCATAAATAGCTACTGGCCCGCCTAATTGATTTAGGCTAAATCCTCCACTAAATATAGATGCAAAAAGACCAACAATACCTTTAAAAATTACTGTACTATATAATAATGTTTCATTAAATCCTGCTATTATTGATTTTATAAAACCATATTCTTTTTTAGCAGCAATTCCAACTTTATATGTTTTTTGTTCTTCACCTTTTTCTGTTTTTACAACGTTAACCTCTGGTGTTAATTGTAAATTTTCTTCTCTTCCTAATCTTTCAATTTTTACGTTAATTTGATTTCCATTAGATTTTAATATATTTGATGATATATCAGACCAATTACTTATAGTTACTCCATCTATTTCTTTTATTTTGTCATCAACTTGAATTCCTGCTTTTTGTGCAGGACTATTTTCTACAACTTCTCCTATAATTGGATCTTTTATAGAATATCCGTTAACAAAAGTTAAACCTATAAAAATAAACAATGCCAAAACAAAATTCATAAACGGTCCCGCAAACAAGGTGATAAATTTCTTTCCCCATGAGTGCGAAGAGAACATTCTCTCTACTGGTGCTATTTGTTCTTCCATTCCAGAAAAAACAACACAAGCGTCCTTACGGACAGTAAACTTCTCCAAATCTTGCCCACTATTAGTAAAGCCTTCTATAAATAAATTATATGTTAAATCATATTCATTAACTTCTATTTGTAAAAGGTCAATATCATTACTTTTATCTAATATTATTTTTTCTACTTGATCATTATTATCTAATTTTAGTGATATTTGCATACCTTTTTTTATATCATAAGGTGATACATCATTGTTAAAATCAAATACATTGTCAGGCATTTTTACATACCCACCAATAGGTAAAAGTCTTATTGTAAAATTAGTTTCACCTATCTTTTTATGAAATATCTTAGGCCCAAAGCCGATAGCAAACTCTTGACATAATATACCAGATCTTTTTGCTGCAATAAAATGTCCTAACTCATGAACAGTTACAACAACAAAAAATACTATTATAAATACTATTATTCCTTGCATTTAATTCTCCTTTTAATTAATTAATTAGTAGTAATATTGATAATAACATAGGTGTTGTCAAAATAACAGAGTCAAATCTATCAAATATTCCACCATGTCCAGGAAGTATATTACTACTGTCTTTTACATTATATTCTCTCTTAAAAGCGGATTCAATTAAATCTCCTGTTTGCCCTAATATACTGACTACTAAAGTTACTACTATAGCTAATATGATATCTTTAAAAATATCTGTTGTAAAAAAGAAACCAACCGCCACTACTAAAGATGACAAAGCCCCTATCAATGAACCTTCAATAGACTTATTAGGACTTATATTTGGAGATAACTTACGTTTCCCAAAATTCATTCCTCCAAAATAAGCACCACTATCCGTTACCCAAATTGTAATTAACAAATATAAAATTACATCTAAGCCCTGTATTCGAAGCATATACAATGAATAAAATCCAATAGCTATATACACTGACATAAATACTATTACAGAAATATCCCCTACTTTAATTTTATGTTCACTCACAACTATAGATAATAGTAGCATAACAATCAATGCCATAAATATAATAATAATAAAATATTTATCTATTATACTATCTTTGAAAAAAACTAACATAGATATTAAATCTAATAAAATTAATATTATTAAATTTAATTTTCCAAATACTATTTTTACAACTTCATAATTTGCTAATAAAGACAACACTACTGTCGCAAATAAAAAATATTCTTTGCCTAATATTATAAATGGCAAAAAAATAATTAATGCTATTATTGCTGTAATTATTCTAATTTTCATTTAAACCTCCGTATCTTCTATCTCTCATTTGATAATAAAATAAAGCTTTTCTAAATTCTTTTTCTGTAAAATCTGGCCATGCACAGTCTACAAATAAAAATTCACTATAAGCTAATTGCCATAATAAAAAGTTAGAAACACGCTGTTCTCCTGATGTTCTAATTAATAGATCTGGATCAGGATAATCCTTAGTATATAATTTTTTACTAACTATTTCTTCCGTTATACTATCAACCAATAACTTATTATCTATACAATCTTGTGCAATATTTTTTATTGCATCAACAATTTCTTTTTTTGAACCGTAATTCAAGGCAAATATTAACTTTAATCCTGTATTATTTTCCGTCTTTTTTATGGCATTGTTTACAGCCATTTTGGTATTAATTGGTAATTTATCTATATCTCCAATAACTTGCACCTTAACATTATTTTCCATTAATTCTGGCATAAAACTATCAAACATTTTTTCTGGAAGACTCATCAAATAATTAACTTCTCTAGTCGGTCTAGACCAATTTTCTGTAGAAAATGCATATAATGTTAAGTACTCTATTCCTAAAGAAGAAGCAATTTTTGTAATTTTCTTAACAGTTTGCATCCCTTCATAATGTCCTTTGATTCTTGGTAAATTACGACTTTTAGCCCATCGTCCATTTCCGTCCATAATTATCGCTACATGTTTAGGGATTTTTATTAAATTCTTTTCTTCTATACTAGCTTTTTTACTATTTTTAAAAAAGTTAAACATATAACCTCCAAAGTATTTACTAACTCCATAATTATAACATAACTCTTCCAAAAAATATAGTAACCAAAAATATTAACTAATTATCTTCAAAATATATTGTTACTTACACAATAACATATTATATTCATACTTCCATACTATAAAATTAATTTTCAAATACATAGAAAAAACAGTAGAAAATTTAATTTCTACTGTTCTTTTATTAAGCTACTAATCCTCTAATAGCGTTTCTATCAACTTTTATTTCTGTTTTTGGAGCAATACGTAACATAATAGTTGCTGTTCCTATTTCAGCTATTTCTCCATATATTCCTGAAAATGTAACTACATTATCTCCTACTTTAAGTGAGTCCTGTAACATTTTTAGCTCTTTATTACGTTTATTTTGAGGTCTTATCATAAAGAAATACATAAACGCAAATAGAACTACCATCATTATAATACTATACATACCTTGCATATTATAAATATCCTCCTATATTAAATTACTACTATATTTTACTATAATGTTATTAAAAAATAAATAGCTTACTAAAAGTTTTTAGGATTTTTTGTATTTAAGCCATATTTTTCAAAAAATTCTTCTTTATAATCTAATAATCTGTCTTCCATTATCGCTTGTCTAATATTTTTCATCATATTTAACAAGAAGTGAATATTGTGAGTAGTAGTTAATCTAGCACCAAAAATTTCATCAGCTTTAAATAAATGTCTTATGTATGCTCGAGTATAATTTTTACAACAATAACAATCACACTCTGAATCTAGTGGTGTAAAATCTGATGCATATTTAGCATTCTTAATTACTACTCTTCCTTGAGAAGTCATACAAGTTCCATTTCTAGCTATTCGAGTTGGCAAAACGCAGTCAAACATATCTATACCACGTAGAACTCCTTCAAATAAAGCATCTGGCGAACCTACCCCCATTAAATAACGAGCTTTATTTGTAGGTAATAGCGGAGTTGTTTCTTCTAAAACTCTGTACATCTCTTCTTTAGGTTCTCCTACAGATAATCCCCCTATAGCATATCCTGGAAAATCCATACTAACTAAATCTTTAGCACTTTGCGCTCTAAGATCATTAAATCCTGCGCCTTGAACTATCCCGAAAAGAGCTTGTTTTTTCACATTTTTATGTGCTTCTAAGCAACGTTCAGCCCAACGTGAAGTTCTTTCAACTGATTGTCTTATATATTTATAATCATGATTAAAATCAGGACATTCATCAAACGCCATCATTATATCACTTCCCAAAGAATTCTGAATTTGCATAGCTTTCTCTGGAGATAAGAATAATTTTTCTCCTGATAAATGATTTTTAAAATGAACTCCCTCTTCTTCGATTTTTCGAAAATCACTCAATGAAAATACTTGAAATCCTCCTGAATCTGTTAAAATACTACCGTCATAATTCATAAATTTATGAAGTCCGCCGGCTTGTTCTATTATTTTCTCGCCCGGTCTTAACCATAAATGATATGTATTTGATAGTATTATATTAGCTCCCATATCTTTTACTTCTTCTGGTGACATAGTTTTCACCGTTGCTTGCGTTCCTACAGGCATAAACACTGGTGTTTCAAAGCTTCCATGTGGAGTATGAACAATTCCTAATCTAGCACCTGATTGTTTACAAGTTTTTATATGTTCATACCAGACAGCATTTTCTCTTATATCTCTCATCTTCTTCTCCTAACTTTACTTAATAAACATTGCATCTCCAAAGCTAAAAAATCTATATTTATTTTTTACCGCTACGTCATACAATTCTAACATACTTTCTCTATTATAAAAAGCACTAACTAACATAATCAATGATGATTTTGGCAAGTGAAAATTTGTAATTAAATTATCAACACATTTAAAATCAAATCCCGGATAGATAAAAATATCAGTCCATCCCGAACTTTCTTTTATTAAACCATTATTATCTCTTGCAACAGTTTCTAAAGTTCTTGTAGTTGTAGTTCCTACGGCAATAACTTTTTTACCTTCTAACTTTGTTTTATTAATTATATCAGCAGTATTCTTACTAATCATATAATACTCTGAGTGCATTACATGAGATTCTAAATCTTCTACGACAACTGGTCTAAATGTTCCTAATCCTACATGAAGAGTCAAATATGTAATATTAACGCCCTTTCTCCTAATATCATCTAATAAACCATTTGTAAAATGTAGACCCGCAGTAGGCGCAGCTGAACTTCCTATTTCTTTAGAATATACTGTTTGATATCTTTCTTTATCTCCTAATCTTTCTTTTATATATGGAGGTAACGGCATTGTTCCTAGTTCATCTAATCTCTCTTGAAAAATTCCTTCAAATATAAATTTAAAATGACGAAATCCTGAATCTAATACTTTTGTACACTCTGCTTTCATTATACCTGCAAAATCTAAAACAGTACCTTCTTTCACTCGTTTAGCTGGTTTAACTAGACATTCCCATTCCGTGTCCACAGTATTTTTTAAAAGTAATACTTCAATAGATGCCTTAGTATCTATCTTTTCTCCAAATAATCTTGCAGGCATAACACGAGTATTATTTAAAACTAAAGTATCACCTGAATTTAAATATTCTATTATGTTAGAAAAATTTTTATGATAATATTCTCCCGTTTCCCTATCTACCACTAATAGTTTACTTGCATCGCGTTTTTCTAAAGGAACTTGTGCAATTAAATTTTCTGGTAAATAAAAATCAAAATCTTTTAACTTCATTTATTATTCTCCTAAAAGTTTTTTTATTAAAAAAAGCGACGCTATTTGCCGCCTCTTATATATTTTGTATGTGATAATAAATTCATTACTATTCCTAATCCTACGCTAAACACAAGCATAGAACTTCCTCCCGAACTAAAGAATGGTATCGGAACTCCTGTCATAGGTATTGACCCAGATACTCCTCCTATATTTACTATAGTTTGCACTAATAATAAACTTGCAAATCCTATAGATAGTAACGAATCAAAAGTACTTCTAGATCCTAGACCAGCACTCATTACTTTTATTATAATAACTAATAATAAAAATACAACAAATAATACCCCTACATACCCTAATTCTTCTGCTACAACAGCAATTATAAAATCAGTATGCGCTTCTGGTAAATAGCCTAGCTTTTGAATAGAATTACCTAATCCACGTCCAAACATACCACCATTACCAAAAGCTATCATAGAATTTACAATATGATTACTAGCTTCACTATTACTTCCAAAAGGATCTAAGAAAGCATTTATCCTATTTACTCGGTAAGACGTTCCACTAGATATTAAAGTGTAGAATAAACCACCTACAACAATACCCACAATTGATAACATCATAAGGTTAAATAAATTCTTAAAGCTTATATTAGAGCAAAATATCATAATAGCCATTACTACACTGGTAAGAAGAAATGTTCCTGTATCATTTTGTAAAAATATAAATCCTAAAATTGATATAGGAATTATAAATAATGAAGTAATTTCCCTTAGTGTAGTCGGTCTTATCATAATATCTTTACGAGAATCTATTATAAAAGCTAAATATGCTATTATATACATCTGAGCAATAGTAGAAGGTTGAAACGTAAAGCCAGATATACTTATCCAAGAATATGCTCCGTTAATATTTGTCCCCATTAATCTTGGTAATATTAATAAAATCATCAAAGGAACGAACATAAATTCATATAGCTTTTTATATTTCAAAAATTTATATGATATAGCTACTGCAAAAAACAAATATGCTACAAAAGAAAGTAAAGCCCATATAGCTTGTCTTTTAAAGAAATAATTTTCTGCTACTGGTCTATAATTAGTAAATATTCCGTACTGATTACCTATCATACTAGCACTATAAACCATTATACAACTTAACACTAGCAATATAATTAAAGATAAAGTAACAAAAATATCAGCCTTAGTAAAGATACTTTTTAATTTTTTCAAAAAATTCATATAAACCTACTTACTAACTTTCTGTTCCAAATTTAAATACATATTGTTAAGCTTATTCTCTAATTCTTCTAAGACAGTGTTACTATACTTTTTAGGCAAAAGTCCTACTTCCACAGCTAATTCTAACTCCTTAGATATTCCATAAATGTGTGTATCTATTACATCTTGATATAGTGGACACTCACGATATTTTCTTAAAGATAATTGTGCCTCTATTAAATCTTCTATTTTTTTTATATCTTTTTCTATTTTATTTTTAACTTTTATACTAAAAATATTATCTTGCATAAATTCACCCTCTTACTATGCTATTAATCTTCGTTCTTTCTTTATAATTGTAATTGCACGTAAAAAATCATTTTGTGAAATAAGTGATAATCTATACAATTCACGAATTTCAAATTCTACTAATTGTAATAAATGCTCTCTATCTTTCATATAAATAATTATATCAAATGACTTTAATAATTGTTGAACATCATAAAAATTAATCATATTATACTCCTTTATTTTGCTAACAATTCTAGTTTTAAATTTTTATAAATATTGTTATTACCATCTAAATTTATAGCTTTCTCGATATATTCTAGACTTTTAGATTTATTAGATTCTGCCCTTTCTATTAAAGCTAGTTGATAATAAAGTGGTGCAAACCTATCATCAAAATTAATTCCATCTAAAAATATTTTTTTGGCTTCATCTATAGAAGATGTACTAATTTTTAATAGCCCTAACTCATAATAAGTTAATACTGACTTATTTTTTGAATTTAATTCTTTTTCTATTATTTCAGTATTAACTTCAAAAGAGTTGTTTAAAATTTTCTTCTCATATTTGCTTAAATTATAGTTATTAATTTTTGACTTTAAATCAAAGCCTAGTAAAATAATTAATATCCCCGATAAAGCAGTAATAGCAACAAACACATAAGATACAACTAAATTTATTTTATTCAACATTAATAATTGTAAAAATATACCTAGTACAAAAGCAAACATATAAATTCCTAACTGCATTTCAATATAAAATGAAGATATTACTAAATAAATAACTGAAAGAGCCAAAGTATAAATTGTCTTTATGTCATTGCCTCGCTTGTTTAATTCCGCTATAAAAAAAGATCCAAGCAAACCAAAAAATGCTATACTTACACTATTAATATACGTACTATAGCCAAATAGTAAAAATAAATTACTTACAAACGTAACTAATAATAAAATAGTTATACTTGTAGTTAACTTTATTTCCTCTCCAAATAACAAAGAACATATAAAAATAAAAATAGTTATAAATATTAGTTGATTAATATTATCAAATACAACTATATTGGTAAATAACCTATAAAATTCTCCTGTTATGATAGATTGATAGTTATATTCTAAAAATTTATATAAACTTACACTATTATTACTATAATACAATACTAAAAAGTTAATTGAAAATAATAAAATAAAGACGACTGCTAAAAAATTAAAATGAAAATTTATTAGATAATTTGATTTTTTTTTGTTTAAATATCCATCAACAACTCTTGTTTTATATCTATCCGTTTTTACTGACAAATCAACAAATTTTTTATCTTTACTTCTAATAAATTTATTTTGATTTTTTTCTGATAAAATAATTCTTTCAATTAACAAATCATTTGAAATTTTATACTTTTTATATTCTTGAATACTATCGTCATTTTCAGAAGATGTATAAAGAACCTTAATTTTCAAACTGCTTAATTTAAAAACTTTTCTTAGTCTTTGTTCATTTTTTATTATATTATAGACACTAGCATCAACATCAGAACTTTTTATATTTGAATTATATATAAATCTAACTAACTCATTATCTCTATTAATTAACCAGATATCTTTTTTTTCTGGTCTATAATGAATTACTTCATAATGATAGTTATTAACGTATAAATATACTATCTTCCAAAATTTACTTTCATTCATTTTGAGTACCCTTAATGAATAAACTTAAATAGCTAATAGCTATTTAAGTTTAACTTTTACAACTTCTTCATTGAAGTCAACATCATTATTTTCTTTTGTAAGTTCTACAGATTCAACAACATCCATATTAGTTACAATACAAGGTGTAATTGTAGATTTAGCTTTTTCTTCTACTAATGCTAAATCAAAAGTAACTAACACATCTCCCACAGAAACCATATCTCCCGCTTGAACGTGAGCTTCAAATCCTTCACCTTGCATATGAACAGTTTCTAGACCGATGTGTATTAATACTTCAACACCGCTCGCTGTTTTTAATCCGACTGCATGTTTAGTTGGGAAAACCTGAATTACTTCTCCGGCAACTGGTGATACAACTTTTCCTTCAGATGGAATAATTGCAAAACCATCTCCCATCATTTTTTGTGCAAAAACTGGATCAGGAACTTCTGTTAAATTAACAGCTTTTCCTTTAGAAAAAGCAACTATACTTAGTTCTGATACTTTTTCTTCTTTTTTTCCGAATAAATTTGAAAATAATCCCATTTAAAACTCCTTTAAAACTCTATTTTATAATTA
>NZ_JACBYC010000250.1 GCF_013415425.1 Gemella sp. GH3
AAGAAATAGAACCTAATTGGAATATTAAACTATATGAACGTTTAGATCGTCCAGGGATTGAAAGTTCTAATGAACGTCATAATGCCGGAACTGGCCATGCTGCTTTATGTGAACTGAACTATACAGTAAGAAAGCCTGATGGTTCAATTGATATTGAAAAAGCAAAAGAAATTAATGAGCAATTTGAAATTTCAAAACAATTTTGGAGCCACTTAGTTAAAAATAAAAGTATTTCTAACCCTAAAGAATTTATTCAGCCTTTACCTCATATTAGTTTTGTGAGAGGTAAAAATAATGTTCAATTCTTAAAAGATCGCTATTATGCGATGAAAGATTTTCCGATGTTTGACAATATTGAATATACGGAAGATATTGAGGAAATGAGAAAATGGATTCCTTTAATGATG
>NZ_JACBYC010000084.1 GCF_013415425.1 Gemella sp. GH3
ATCCTGTACCAAAATCAACGCCATATTGGTTAATTAAATAGAGTATTATATCCTTGGCATAAACGCCGGTAGGTAGTTTACCATTTATTTCGATTTTTAAATTCTTAGGTTTAGTTTGCCAAAGTGTTTGAGTAGCAAAGACATGTTCAACTTCACTTGTACCAATTCCAAATGCGATTGCACCAAAAGCACCATGTGTCGCGGTGTGAGAATCGCCACAAACAATTGTCTTTCCTGGTTGAGTTAAACCTGTTTCAGGTCCTACCATATGAACGATACCTTGTTCATCAGATCCCATATCAAAGATATGGACGCCAAAGTCTTTGGCATTCTTTTGTAGGGTAGTAATCTGTTTATTTGCTATTTCATCTTTTATGTTAAAAATGTCGATAGTCGGTACATTAT
>NZ_JACBYC010000070.1 GCF_013415425.1 Gemella sp. GH3
ATTATAAAGGGTGGGGTTTTAGGTGATTAATCAAGTTTATCAATTGGTAGCACCAAGACAATTTGAAGTATCTTACAATAATGAAAATATTAAAAGCGATAAAGTGGTTGTAAGACCTCTATATTTGTCAATTTGCGCAGCAGACCAAAGATATTACACAGGGAATAGAGATGAACTAGTATTAGAAAACAAACTACCTATGTCTTTAGTTCACGAAGGAGTTGGGGAAGTCGTTTACGATAATAAGGGTGTTTTTAAGGTTGGAACAAGAGTTATTATGATACCTAACACACCGGTGGAACAAGATGAAGTTATAGCAGAAAACTATTTGCCTAGTAGTAAATCTAGATCAAGTGGCTATGACGGATTTATGCAAGATTATGTCTTTATGGAACATGATCGTGT
>NZ_JACBYC010000192.1 GCF_013415425.1 Gemella sp. GH3
CATTAAAGCTGTTCAACCCAAGTTAGACAGTGCAATACATTTACTAGAAAACAAGGCTAACAATAACGAATTAGTTACTGCTAGAAATCAATTACAGGAAGCGATTAATAATCAACCTAGCACTACAGGTATGACTCAAGACTCTATTAATAATTACAATGCTAAAAGAGCTGATGCACAAAGTGCCATCAACCTAGCAAACTCAATAATTGATAACGGAGATGCTACTGCTCAACAAATTGCGGATGAAAAATCTAAAGTTAATCAAGCATTGCAAGCACTTAATGATGCTAAGCAACATTTAACTGCTGATACAAGTAAATTACAAAATGCATTGAATGGATTGAATAGAACAGGTGATACTAACAATAAAAAAACCAAATAGTATTGAATCTTATAATAA
>NZ_JACBYC010000101.1 GCF_013415425.1 Gemella sp. GH3
TATAAATAAAAATATTGAAATTCAACCTGAAAGTGAAAAAGATGTCATTATAGAAGCTCATGAAAATAAAATTGCTCAAGTTATTACTAACTTACTTTCAAATGCGATTAATTATTCTCTTGAGGACAATAAGGTAATTGTACGAGTATTTAGAGAGGGTAAAAAGGTTAATTTAGAAATTCAAGATTTCGGAATTGGTATTAGCGCCAAGGATCAAAAACATATCTTTGAACGTTTCTACAGAGTAGATAAAGCGAGAAGTAGAGATTCTGGCGGTACAGGTTTAGGTTTATCAATAACTAAACATATTGTCGAAGCCCATAACGGACGAATCAACATAAATAGTAGACTTGGAGAAGGTTCGACCTTCAAAGTTACTTTTATAGATGAATAATTTGAGAA
>NZ_JACBYC010000251.1 GCF_013415425.1 Gemella sp. GH3
CATAGCAAGTGTGCCAACGCCACCTGATGCTCCTCTTACTAAAACTTCTTTTCCTTCAATAGTCATGCCAGCTTTTTCTAATTTTTCAATAGCTAAGCCAGCTGTATATCCAGCAGTTCCATAAATCATAGCTTCTTCTAGAGTAAGTCCCTCTGGTAAGTTAATAACCCACTCTGATTTCACACGTGCGTATTCACTAAAACCACCATAATGACTTACACCTAAGTCATAGCTTGTAACAATGACTTCATCTCCAACTTCTAATCCAGGTGCATTCGTTTCTTCAATAGTACCAGCCAAATCAATACCAGGCACCATAGGATAACTTTTTACAATTGCATTGTTATCTTGTGTAGCCAAAGCGTCTTTATAATTAATTCCAGAATAGTGAACCTTAATG
>NZ_JACBYC010000059.1 GCF_013415425.1 Gemella sp. GH3
TTTTGCCTTGATCAACACCATTAATTGTAACAATACTAATTCCTAACATACCTAATAAACTTGATATGTCCCCAAGTAATCCTGCACGATTAATTGTAATCTCATATTCAAGATACCATTCTTTTCTTTCTGCTACTGCCATGATTTAACCACCCCTTGTTTTCAATCACGCACTTGAAAGCTTTTTTCAAAGTATGATTTAAAAACATTATAACATCGATTAAGAAACGCGCACTTAGGAATTGTATTTATTTTCATATAAAATCAAAACCTAAATTACTTACAAAATACTTTAAATTTTTATAAATACCATGCTCCATTTACCTTTTGAACAGTACCTGTAATACTTCTAGACATGGGGTGACACAAATACGCACAGACATGGGCCACCTCTTCAGCT
>NZ_JACBYC010000252.1 GCF_013415425.1 Gemella sp. GH3
TATTTAGACTTCGATGCTGACAGCTTAAAAGGTACTTTCGTTCGCTTCCCAGAACGTAGCGAGTTACCAGCTGAAATCAATGAACAATTAATCGTTGAGTACTACTCAAGATAATCGATTTCTTCAAATTTTACCCCAATGCCTTTCCGGAATTGGGGTTTTTTTAATGCCACTTCCTCATCAATGAAGGTTAGTGGCATTTATGCATAAGCTTTAGCTTAGGCGTTCATTGTTCGCCCTACAACTTAAACATTTCTTCAGGTATGTCTGAAATAATTCCATCTACTCCATAATGTAAAAGTTTCTTAGCCGCCTTAGGTTTATTAACTGTGTAAGGTAATACTTTTAACATTTCTTCATGGGCATGTTTCATAAATCTTTTAGTAACTAACTTATAATT
>NZ_JACBYC010000155.1 GCF_013415425.1 Gemella sp. GH3
ATTATCTTAGGGAGGAAATACACAATGAAAAGTATAAACTTTGAAGAACATTATGTTGTTGAGGATATACAAAAAGAAACAATGAAACATATGACATCTGATCCTAAAGGTGTACCTATGCAAACGATGTTAAAAGGCATTGAAGAAAAATCTGGTTTTACTGATGCAGATGAAATCAAACATCACGATGCACGTATTCAATTCATGGATAAACATGACGTTGAAATGCAAGTATTATCTTATGGAAATGGCGCCCCTTCCAATCTTGAAGGCGAACGCGCAATTGAATTATGTAAACAAGCAAATGATACGTTAGCACAATATATCAATGAACACCCAGATCGATTTGTAGGATTTGCTACATTACCAATTAATGAACCTAAAGCAGCAGAAGAAGAA
>NZ_JACBYC010000188.1 GCF_013415425.1 Gemella sp. GH3
TTATAATTCTGATCAATTCGTTGCATATCTTAACCAAAAGATATTAGCAGAACTTGAAGATTCAAACTTTGAAATTTTAAGTCAGTTGAGAGAGAAAAGTGTCGGTTACCGTGCACAACTCACTTTAAGTATCGGTGTCGGTGAAGGTACAGAGAACCTTATCGACCTAGGGGATTTATCACAATCTGGTTTAGATTTAGCACTCGGTCGAGGAGGTGACCAAGTTGCCATTAAAAATATGAATGGTAACGTTCGCTTCTACGGTGGTAAGACTGACCCTATGGAGAAACGTACGCGTGTACGTGCCCGAGTAATTTCTCACGCACTTAAAGACATCTTAACTGAAGGCGACAAGGTAATTATTATGGGACATAAACGCCCTGATTTAGATGCAATTGG
>NZ_JACBYC010000080.1 GCF_013415425.1 Gemella sp. GH3
AATATTTAATTTGTTGATAAATACGTAATAATTTTATGAATAGTTGAGGTAATTATGCTAAAGAAAATGATATATGTTAGCATTTATATATTAATTTATATTTTTGCTATATATTTATTAAGATATAATGAGTATTTTAAAATAATTAATTGTATTTTAATAGTAATTAATTCAATATTTATAAATTTATTTATAATATATCCATTTTTGAAAAATACGATAGGCAAAAATGAAAAATAGTATTATCTAAAAAATTTTTAAAATTTTTATTGTTATTAATTGACATTGCAAAATAAATGATATACAATATTATAAGTTTAATAAGTATATGTTCTTTAACCTAGTCCAGAGAGACTAAAAGAAATATTTCGGTATGTAAGTTTATTTGTTTAAGATATTTCAACTCTGACTAAATGTCAGAGTTTTTTTTGGAGGATAATATGAAAGAAAAAGTTTTATTTGATGAAGAAGCGATATTAAGAATGATCACTAGGATATCACATGAAATTCTTGAAAAAGGTGATGATATTGAAGAAATTGTTTTGGTAGGAATAAAAACTAGGGGAATTTATTTAGCCAAAAGAATAAAAGAAAAAATAAGAAATATAGAGGGGATTAATATTGCTGTAGAAGTTTTAGACATTACATTTTATCGTGATGATTTATCTATAGAAAATAATGATCCTTTAGTAAATAATGTTAATTTCAAATTAAATCTTACGAACAAAGTTGTAGTAATTATTGATGATGTTTTATATACTGGAAGAACTGTTAGGGCAGCCATTGGTGCTATAATTGAACAGTACAGACCTAAAGCTATAAGACTAGCTATTTTAATAGATAGAGGACATAGAGAGCTTCCTATTAGAGCAGATTATGTAGGAAAGAATATTCCAACATCTAGAAAAGAAAATGTAAAAGTACAATTAACAGAGGTAGATAACGTAGATCGAGTTATACTTATGTGAAAAATTAAATAAATATCTTTTTAAGATAGTCCAGAGAGGCTAATAAGAGATTAATTAGGATTAATTTTTGCTATGAAAAATGGCGAAATCTATCCATTTAAATACCTTGTTGGCTAACAAGGTATTTTTTTTATAAAAATTAAAGAGAAGAGGTACTTATGAAAAATATAGTTTCTATGAATGATTTAAGTAATGAAGAGGTTTATAAGCTAATAAATAGATCATTAGAATTAAAAAATGGCTCTGATATTCTAAAGAGAGATGATTTATTTGTGGCTAATTTATTTTTTGAAAATTCTACGAGAACAAAACATAGTTTTGAAGTTGCAGAACAAAAAATGAAGTTGAATTTGATTAATTTTGAAACAACTACATCTTCTATAAATAAGGGAGAAAGTCTTTACGACACTTGTAAAACGTTGGAAATGATTGGCTGCTCTATTCTTGTAATTAGACATCAGGAACGTGAATATTATAAAAATCTTACGAATTTAAACATTCCTATTGTTAGTGGGGGAGACGGTAGCGGAGAACATCCTAGTCAATGCTTACTTGATCTTATGACGATTTATGAACGTTTTAATAAGATTGAAGGTTTAAAAATAGCAATTGTTGGGGATATAAAAAACTCTCGTGTAGCTAGAAGTAATTTTAATATTTTGACAAGGTTAGGTGCGGATGTAAAATTTGTTAGTCCAGATGTTTTCAAAGATATTAGTTTAGGTGAGGTAGTAAATTTTGATACTGTTATAAATGACATTGATATTTGTATGCTTCTTAGGGTGCAGCATGAACGTCATGACGGAGAAATAGTTTTCGATAAAGACGAATATCACATAAATTATGGTTTAACACAAGAAAGGTATAGAAAATTGAAAGACAGTGCTATAGTTATGCACCCAGCTCCTGTTAATAGAGGGGTAGAGATTGCAGATAGTCTTGTTGAAAGTGATAAATCTGTAATTTTTGAACAAATGAAAAATGGTATGTATATGAGGCAGGCTATATTAGAAAAAATAATAAAAGATAATAATTTATAAGGAGAAATTATGCTACTATTAAAAAACGGAAAATTACTAGAAGGCGGAAAATTGATAACAAAAGATATTTTAATAGATAATAAAAATATTATTGCAATAGAGGAACATATAGAAAAAGAGAATGTAGAAATTATTGATTTGAAAGGTAAATTTGTATTTCCAGGATTTATAGATGTTCATGTTCATTGGAGAGAGCCTGGATTTAGTCATAAGGAAACGATTTATAATGCTTCTAGAGCAGCTGCTAGAGGAGGATTTACTACAGTTATGCCTATGCCGAATTTAAATCCTGTTCCAGATACTTATGATAATTTAAAAATTCAGTTAGATTTAATAGAAAGAGACAGTGTTATAAGAGCTTTACCTTATGGATCAATTACTAAAGGAGAGTTAGGAGAAGACTATGCCGAATTTGATGAATTAGCTAACCATGTCTTTGCTTTTAGTGATGATGGTAGAGGGGTACAAAATGCTAATATGATGTATCAATCTATGAAAATTGCTGCAAAATTAAATAAAGCTATAGTCGCTCATTGTGAGGATAACTCATTAATATTAGGAGGTTGCATGCATTGTGGTAAAAGAAGTAAAGAGCTTAATCAAAAAGGAATTCCATCAGTATGCGAGTCTGTTCAAATTGCTAGAGATGTTCTGCTAGCAGAAGATACAGGATGTCATTATCATGTTTGTCATGTATCTACTAAAGAATCTATTAGAATTATTAGAGAAGCTAAAAAAGCAGGAATAAATGTAACTTGTGAAGTTTGCCCACATCATTTAATAAGTGATGAAAATGATATAGTAGAGGCAACAGGTATGTGGAAAATGAATCCACCGTTAAGATCAACAGAAGATAGACAAGCCCTTATAGCTGGGGTTCTTGATGGAACTATAGATATTATAGCAACAGATCACGCCCCCCATGCTACATATGAAAAGGAGTTGCCTATGGCAGAATCTGCTTTTGGAATAGTGGGTAGCGAGACGGCTTTTGCTCAACTTTACACTTATTTTGTAAAAACTGGAATATTTACTCTTGAGCAAGTGATTAATATGATGAGTAGAAAAGTATCTGAAATTTTTGATTTACCATATGGAAAACTAGAAGTAGGAAGTTTTGCTGATATTGTAGTTATAGATCTAGATAAAAAAGAGACTATTGATCCTAATAAGTTTTTATCAAAAGGTCGTAATACTCCATATGCAGGAGAAGAAGTATACGGAATACCAGTACTAACTTTATGTGAAGGTAATATAGTTTATCAAGATAATGATAGCTTATAATAATTAAAATTAAGAGAGGCATAATAATGTATAAATATAATAAACAATTAGTTTTGGAAGATGGGACAGTCTATAAGGGTTACGGTTTTGGAAGTGATGTTGAAATGACTGGTGAAGTTGTATTTAATACAGCTATGACTGGATATCAAGAAACTTTGTCTGATCCATCTTATAACGGACAAATAGTAACATTTACTTATCCATTAATAGGTAATTACGGAATTAATCGTTATGATTATGAAACGATTAATCCTAGTATAAAGGGAATGGTAGTTCGTGAGCATTGTAGTAAACCTTCTAATTTCCGTTGCGAATACACATTAGACGATGTGTTAAAATCATTAAATATTCCAGGAATTTCAGGTATTGATACTCGTAGCTTAACTAGAAAGATTAGAAAATTCGGAACAATAAAAGGAGTTATTACAGACATAAATAACGATGTTGAAGTGGTACTATCTAAATTGAGAAATACAGATTTACCTAACGATCAAATTAGTCAAGTTTCGACAACTAGATCATTTTTATCATCTGGTAGAGGTCATAGGGTTGTGCTACTTGATTGTGGAGCCAAATCTGGAATTTTAAGAGAGCTAAACTATAGAGATTGTGATGTTATAGTTATGCCATATAATACCAGCTATAAAGAAATTTTACGTCAAAATCCTGATGGAATTATGCTAAGTAATGGACCAGGAGATCCAGAAGATGTTATGGAAACTGTGGAAACAATTAAAAAATTAATAGGAAAAGTACCTATTTTTGGAATTTGTATGGGACATCAATTGTTGGCATTAGCTTGTGGTGCAAAAACTTATAAATTAAAATTTGGTCATAGAGGTGCGAATCAGCCAGTTAAGAATCTTTTAACAGGTAGAGTTGATATAACATCACAAAATCATGGTTATGCTGTTGACATTAATTCTTTAGAAAATACTGATTTAGAACTTACACACATAGCTGTTAATGATGGAACTTGTGAAGGATTAAGACATAAAAAGTATCCAATATTTTCTGTTCAATATCATCCGGAAGCTTCTCCAGGACCTCACGATTCAAGTTATCTTTTTGATGAATTTATTTCAAATATGCAAAAAACAAAACAATCTACTAATAATTAAGGAGTATAAGTATGCCTAAAAGAAAAGATATAAAAACAATATTAGTAATAGGATCAGGACCTATAATAATAGGTCAAGCAGCAGAATTTGATTATGCAGGAACGCAGGCTTGTTTATCATTAAAAGAAGAAGGATATAAAGTTATTTTGGTTAACTCTAATCCAGCAACTATAATGACTGATAAAGAAATAGCTGATAAGATTTATATAGAGCCATTAACTCCAGAATTTATATCAAAAATAATAAGAAAAGAAAGACCTGATGCTTTGTTACCTACTTTAGGAGGACAAGTAGGTTTGAATATGGCGGTAGAACTTCATGAAAGAGGTATTCTAGAGCAATATAATGTTGAATTATTAGGAACAAAACTGAATTCTATAAAGCAAGCAGAAGATAGAGAACTATTCCGTGATTTAATGCTTGAACTAGGAGAGCCAGTACCTGAGTCAGAGATAATTAATAATTTAGAAGAAGCATATGCATTTGTAGAAAAAATAGGTTACCCTGTTATTGTAAGACCAGCATTTACAATGGGAGGAACTGGAGGAGGAATATGTAACAATTCCAAAGAATTAGAAGATATAGTAAGTAATGGACTACATTATTCTCCAGTAACTCAATGTCTTTTGGAGAAATCTATTGCAGGATATAAAGAGATAGAATATGAAGTAATGCGCGATAGTAAAGACACAGCTATTGTTGTATGTAATATGGAGAATATTGATCCAGTAGGAGTTCATACTGGAGATTCTATAGTAGTAGCGCCGTCACAAACATTAACAGATAGAGAATATCATATGTTACGTGATGTTTCTCTAAAGATTATACGAGCTTTGAAAATAGAAGGTGGTTGTAATGTTCAATTAGCTTTAGATCCAAACTCTTTTAAATACTATATTATAGAGGTAAATCCACGTGTATCTAGATCATCTGCATTAGCTTCTAAAGCTACAGGATATCCTATAGCTAAAATAGCTGCGAAAATTGCAGTAGGACTAACACTTGATGAAATAATAAATCCTGTTACTGAAACTTCGTATGCATGCTTCGAGCCAGCTTTAGACTATGTTGTAAGTAAGATACCTAGATTCCCATTTGATAAATTTGAAAAAGCAGATAGGAAACTGGGAACACAGATGAAAGCTACTGGTGAAGTTATGGCTATGGGAAGAACATATGAAGAAAGTTTACTAAAAGCTATTCGTTCTTTAGAATATGGAGTTTATCATCTTGGATTGCCAAATGGAGAAAACTTTGAGTTAGATTATATAATTGATCGTATTAAACAAGTTAGTGATGAAAGATTGTTTTTTATAGGTGAGGCATTACGTAGAGGCATTACTCCAGAAGAAATTAGAGATATAACCAAAATAGATTTATTTTTCTTAGATAAAATGCAAAATATTATTGATATAGAGCGTGAATTAAAGGACAACAAATATAATTTAGAGCTATTAGAGTATGCTAAAAAGTATGGTTTTTCTGACAAAACTATTGCTCATCGTTGGAATATTTCAGAAGAAGATGTTTATAATTTACGCAATAAAAATAATATAAAACCTGTATTTAAAATGGTTGATACTTGTGCTGCAGAATTTGCTTCAAAAACACCATATTTTTATTCTACTTATGAGTTTGAACAAGAATCAATAGTTAGTGATAAAAAGAAAATAATAGTTTTAGGATCGGGACCTATACGTATAGGACAAGGTGTTGAGTTTGATTATGCAACAGTTCACGCAGTAAAATCTATTAAAGAAGCGGGATATGAAGCTATAATTATAAATAATAATCCAGAAACTGTTTCTACAGATTTTTCTATATCTGATAAATTATATTTTGAGCCGTTAACTACAGAAGATGTTATGGCGATAATAAATCACGAGAATCCATTAGGTGTAGTTGTGCAATTTGGAGGACAAACTGCCATTAATTTAGCAGATAGTCTGGCAGAAAAAGGTGTTAATATTCTAGGAACATCTTTGGAAGAAATAGATAACGCAGAGAATAGAGATAAATTTGAAATTTTATTAAGGAGTTTAGACATTCCACAACCTTTAGGTAAGACAGCATTTACAGTAGAAGAAGCGGTTAGACATGGTGAGGAAATAGGATATCCAGTATTAGTTAGACCATCTTATGTATTAGGTGGTAGAGCAATGGAAATAGTTTATAAAGAAGAAGAATTACGTTACTATATGCAAAACGCAGTGAAAGTTTCTCCGGAGCATCCAGTATTAGTAGATAGATATTTAATAGGAAAAGAAATAGAAGTTGATGCAATTTGCGATGGTTCAACGGTAGTAATTCCGGGTATTATGGAACATATTGAAAGGGCAGGTGTACACTCAGGAGATTCGATTGCAGTGTATCCACCGCAAAATATAAATGAAGATCTTATTAGTAAATTAGTAGACTACACTATAAGGTTAGCTAAAGGTTTAAATATTATAGGACTTTTAAATATCCAATATGTAATTAGTAATGATGAAGTTTTCGTATTAGAAGTTAATCCTAGAAGCTCAAGAACTGTACCTTTCTTAAGTAAAATTACAGGAGTTCCTATGGCTAAATTAGCTATGCAGGCAGTATTAGGTGAAAAATTATCTGATAAAGGATATGTCACAGGATTAATAGAGCCTAGTAATAAAATATATACAAAAATTCCGGTGTTTAGCTTCCAAAAATTAAAAGATGTAGATACGACGCTAGGTCCAGAAATGAAATCAACAGGGGAAGTTATGGGTGTCGAGTTAACTCTGGAAAAATCTTTATACAAAGGGTTGTTAGCAGCAGGAATAAAAATAAAAGATGGTGGAAATATTTTATTTACAGTCAGCGAAGATGCCAAAGAAGAAGCTTTAAAACTAGCTAAGAGATTTACTGACATAGGTTATAATTTGCTAGCTACAGAAGGAACTGCTAATTACTTTAAAAAACAAAATTTAAGGGTAGAAAAAGTTAATAAAATTTCAGACGAAAAAGATACAGTTTTAGATAAGATATATTCAGGAAATATAGATATTATTATAAATACTACATCAAAAGAAAAGAAAAGTACAAGTGATGGTTTTAAAATAAGAAGGGCAGCAAGTGAGCAAGATGTAGTTTGCTTAACTTCATTAGATACAGCTAATGCTTTATTAAATGTTTTAGAATCAATGAGTTTTATAATCTCTAAAGTTTAAATAACATAAAGTTTTCTAAATAAATTTATATTAAAAAAATAATTAAGGAGAATTAAAATGCAAGTTCAACTGACAAGAGTAATTAATAATGAAAATATCGCACGTAATATTTTTAGATTAACTTTGTATGGAGATATAGTTCAAAATATGAATGAAGCAGGACAATTTGTAAATATTAGAGTTAATAATAGTAGTGAATATTTACTGCGTAGACCTATTTCTATTTGTGAAATAAATAAAGAAAGTAACACTTTTGTCGTAATTTATAGAGCAGAAGGCGATGGAACAAATATATTATCTAATTTAAAGATAGGGGATTTTGTAGATGTCTTAGGTCCTTTAGGAAAAGGATATAATATAAAAAGTTTAAATTCTGGACAAACAGCTCTATTGGTAGGAGGTGGAATAGGAATACCTCCTCTATATGAACTTGCTAAAAAATTTAATGAAATAGATATAAAAACTATTCATGTTCTAGGTTTTAATAATAAAGATGATGTCTTTTACAAAGATAAATTTATGGAATTAGGCAATACTTACGTAAGTACAGCTGATGGATCTTTTGACGAAAGAGGATATGTTACAGATGTCATAAAAAAATATAATTTACAATATGATAAATATTACAGTTGCGGCCCATTGCCTATGTTAAAAGCCTTAAAAGAAATGAATAATCAAAAGGAAGGGTATTTATCTTTGGAAGAAAGAATGGCGTGTGGTATAGGTGCTTGTTATGCTTGTGTTTGTAAAACAGAAATAGATGATACAGCACGTGTTTGTTATGATGGTCCAGTTTTTAAAGCTGAAGAAATAATTTTTTAGGAGTATATTAGTATGGATAACAGATTAAGAGTAAAGTTACCAGGATTGGATTTAAAAAATCCAATTATGCCAGCATCAGGATGTTTTGCATTTGGTTTAGAATATGCCAATTTTTACGATTTATCCGAATTAGGAGCCATAATGATAAAGGCTGCTACAAAAGAAAAAAGAAACGGTAATCCTACACCACGTGTAGCAGAAACATCTAGTGGTATGCTTAATGCTATAGGATTACAAAATCCAGGAGTTCATGAAATAATTAATGATAAATTACCTAAACTGGAGAAATTTGATGTTCCTATAATAGCTAATGTAGCAGGTAGTGATGTAGAAGATTATATATACGTAGCAGAGCATATTTCAAAAGCTACAAACGTAAAAGCACTAGAACTTAATATATCTTGTCCTAATGTAAAATGTGGAGGAATTCAGTTTGGAACGGATCCTGAAGTAGCAAAAGAGTTGACTAGAAAAGTTAAAGAAGTTTCGAGTGTACCTGTATATGTTAAACTTTCTCCTAACGTAACTGATATTGTAGAAATGGCAAAAGCAGTTGAAGAAGGCGGAGCAGATGGGATAACAATGATAAATACATTGATAGGTATGAGATTAGATAAGAAATCAGGAAAACCTATCATAGCTAATGGAACAGGAGGTCTATCCGGAGCTGCGATTAAACCTATAGCTATAAGAATGGTTTATCAAGTAGCACAAAATATAAATATTCCTATAATAGGTATGGGTGGAATTATGAATGAATGGGATGTAATAGATTTTATATCGGCAGGGGCTAGTGCTGTAGCTATAGGTACGGCAAATTTTACTGATCCTTATATTTGTCCCAAAATAATTTCAAGATTACCAAATGCTTTAGATGAATTAGGAGTAAATCATATTTTAGAGCTAAAAGATAGAGCTTGGAAATAGTAATTTTATGTTGATAAAGGAGAATTAAAACTATGAAAAGAGAAATAATAATAGCATTAGATTTTTCCAACTTAGATTTGACTTTAGATTTCTTGAACAAATTTAATGGAAAAAAATTATTTGTTAAAATAGGAATGGAATTATATCTACAAAATGGTCCAAAAGTTATCGAAGCAATAAAAAATCAAGGACATAAAATATTTTTAGATTTAAAATTGCATGATATACCTAATACGGTATACGGTGCAACGCTAGGTCTATCTAAGTTTAATATTGACATTCTAACTGTTCATGCGGCAGGTGGAGAAGAAATGATGCGTGCAGCCAAAAAAGGAATGATAGATGGTGGTAGTAACAATACCAAAGTTATAGCCATTACTCAATTAACATCAACATCTGAGGAAAAGATGTTAAAAGAGCAATTAATAAATGTTAGCTTAAAGGAAAGTGTACTTAATTATGCAAAACTAGCAAAAGAATCTGGATTAGATGGTGTAGTATCATCTGTTTATGAAGTAAGAGATATATTAGAAAAATGTGGAGAAGAGTTTCTTACGGTTACTCCTGGTATACGTCTAGAATCTGATGATAATGGAGATCAAAAAAGAGTTGCTACGCCATTGTTAGCAAAGGAAATGGGATCAACATATATAGTAGTTGGAAGACCTATTACACAATCAAAAAATCCTATAAAAGCGTATAAATCTTTTGAAGAAAAATTTATTAAATAGTAAATATATGAAAGGTGATATAATGAAAAATTTAGAACGAGATATTGCAAAAAATTTATTAGAAATTAAAGCTGTAGAATTAAGACCTAATGATTATTTTACTTGGACTTCTGGGTTGAAATCTCCTATATACTGTGATAATAGATTAACTATGTCGTATCCTAGTGTGCGTCGTAATATTGCAAAAGGATTATCTCTAATAATAAAAGAAAATTATCCAGAAGCAACAGTAATAGCAGGTACGGCAACAGCGGGTATACCACATGCAGCGTGGGTTAGTGAAATATTAGATTTGCCAATGTCTTACGTAAGAGATTCTAAAAAGAAACACGGAAAAACTAACCAAATAGAGGGAAAAATAACTAGTAATGATAAAGTAGTTGTTGTGGAAGATTTAATTTCTACAGGTGTATCTTCAATTAATGTAGTAAAAGCATTAAGAGAAACAGGATGTGAAGTATTAGGAGTAGTTGCAATTTTTAGTTACTTAATTAATAAATCAAAGGAAGAATTTGAGAAAGAAAATATATCTTACAGCACTTTAACTAATTACGATGCTTTAATAGAAGAAGCAAAAATTCAAGGATACATAAAGGAAGAAGATATTGCAGAGCTAGTGCAATGGAGAGATAATTTATAATAATTGTTTTGAATATTATTTAATAATTTTTAAAACATTATTAATAATATAATTAATTTTACTGCATATTAAATATATTTATAAATATGGAAGAGAAATCTTCCTTTTTTATTTTAAAAAATAAAGATTATTTTTAATAATTTAGAAGTTAGTAAGTATGTATATTATTATATATTATTTACAACATA
Organism: Gemella sp. GH3; assembly: GCF_013415425.1. GTDB lineage: Bacteria > Bacillota > Bacilli > Staphylococcales > Gemellaceae > Gemelliphila. Next base: position 10,910 of record NZ_JACBYC010000080.1, read on the forward strand.
ATAGTTGTGGATAAATCAGAAAAATGATATAATATCTTAGTGTATTTTAGGATAAAGTAGATATAAATATAATTTTTAAACTGTGAAGTCTAATTGATAATAAGATAGTCACAGTTTTTTATCTAGTGATAAATATTAGAATAAATTAAATTTTGAAAGGATTTATTATGGTAATTCAATGGTTTCCAGGTCATATGGCTAAGGCTACTAGAGAAGTTAGAGAAAAATTAAAACTAGTAGACATTGTATTTGAGTTAGTTGATGCACGTTGTCCATTATCTTCTCACAATATGTATTTAGATGAAGTTGTAAAAGATAAAAAGAAAATAATTATTTTCAATAAAATAGATTTGTGTGACAAAAAAGAAACTGCAAAATGGAAAAAATACTTTGAAGAAAATGGTTATAAGGCAGTATATTCTGATTCTAAAAATAGTAAAAACTTAAATGATATTATTAATTCAGCTAGAGAAGAATTATCAGAAAAGCTAGAGAGAATGATAGAAAAAGGAATTAAGCCTAGAGCTATAAGAACTATGGTTATAGGTGTTCCTAATGTAGGGAAATCAACCTTTATTAATAAAGTAATAAATAAGAATGTGGCTAACACAGCTAATAGACCTGGTGTTACAAAAAAACAACAGTGGCTAAAATTGAATAAAAATATCGAATTGTTAGATACACCTGGAATTTTGATGCCTAAATTTGATAATCAAGAAATAGGAAAAAAACTAAGTCTTGTAGGATCTATTAAAGATGATATTACACCATTAGATGATGTTAGTTTATATTTAATTGATATTTTAAAAAGACATTATCTAGAAAAATTAAATAGTGTCTATAAGATAAATGTTAATCATAATACAAATAATTTAACGATAATGGAAGAAATAGCTAAGAAGTGTTATAAATTAATTGATGGTGATTATGACTACGATAGCACTATCAAATTATTAATTCAAGATTTTAGGACTCAAAAATTCGGCTTAATAACTTTAGATAACTTTGAGGAAATGTTAAAAAATGAAAATTAGTGAAATAAAAGATAAATTAAAAAACTCTAATGTTAGTGATGAATTATTACTAGAATTATCTAATGACGAAAGAATAGGTGTAAAAAAATTATTAGATAGCTACTATAAACAAATATCTAAAGAAAAAATACAACAAGAAGAATATGCTAGCAGGACAATTTATGAACAAAAATGCTATAATTTAGGATACAAGTACATATGTGGGATTGATGAGGTAGGAAGAGGACCTCTGGCTGGTCCGGTAGTAGCAGCAGCTGTTATCTTAAAGAAAGATAGTTATTTTCCTGGTCTTGCTGATTCCAAAAAATTAACAAAAGCCAAACGAGAAGAGTTATATAGTAAAATAGTTGAAGAATGTTTGGATTATAGTATAGTAGAATTAGATAATAAACAAATAGCTAAACATAATATTTACAATGCAACTAAGATAGCTATGATAAAAGCTGTAAATAATTTATCTATAAAACCAGACTTTTTATTAATAGATGCTATGCCATTAGATATACCTGATATTAATAGTCATAGTATAATAAAAGGTGATGACAAAAGTGTGTCTATAGCAGCAGCTTCTGTAATAGCAAAAGTATATCGAGATAGATTGATGGAACAGTATGCTATTAAGTATCCTTATTATGATTTTGAAAATAATATGGGTTATGGAACAAAAAAACATCTTATAGGATTGGAAAAATATGGTGTTTGTGATATTCATAGAGAAGATTATGAACCCATTAAATCAATGTTAAAATTTAAAAATAATAAATAATTAATATAAGTTATTTTATAGAGGATAAGTGGTTTATAAAGGAGGATAGAATGAATAAGAAAAAATATAAAAAAAATAATAACGAAAAAATAAAAATTACTCCATTAGGAGGGGTAGAAGAAATAGCTAAGAATATGTATCTAGTAGAAATTAACGACGAAATGTTCTTATTAGATGCAGGATTAATGTTTCCAGAGACAAAAATGATAGGTATAGATGCTGTTATTCCAGATATATCTTATTTGATAAAGAATAAAAATAAAATAAAAGGTATATTTATAACAAATGGTCATGTTAGTGCTATGGGAGCTATACCTTACATAGTTGATAAACTAAACTTGCCAATATTTGGTTCAAAGTTATCAATAGAATTATTAAAAAATCATTTAAGACAATTAGGTGTAAAAAAACGTTTGAAATTTAATTATGTTAACAGCAACAGTGTTTATAATTTCGATAATACAACAGTATCATTTTTTAAGACAACATATTCTATGCCTGATTCATTAGGTGTTACTTTATCTACTACAAAAGGTAATATAGTTTATACAGGAGAATTTAAATTTGATCAATCAGTTACCAAAGAATATCAATCAGATATTTTTGAAATTAGCAAGATAGGAAAAGAAGGAGTATTAGCTTTACTTAGTGATTCTATAAACGCAAATACATTTGGTTACAATATTCCAGAACAAGAAGCTGCTGAACAAATAGAATCTGCTTTTTATCAGGCTAACAAAAGATTAATTGTAACTTGTTATGCTTCTAACTTTTTAACAATATCTCATATTCTAAAAGCTGCTTTAATGCAAAATAGAAAAATACTTTTAGTAGGAAGAGCTATAGAAGATGCAATTAAATCTGCACGTAAACTTAATTATTTGAAAATTGATGATAGTAAGTTTATCTCTATAGAAGATTTAAATAATTATCCTAAAAATGAAATTTTTATTTTATCTTCTGGAGAGCAGGGAGAACCTATAAAAGCTATGAAACAATTAGCAGAAAGAAAAGTAAAAGGTATAAATATAGAGCAAGGCGATACTATTATGGTAGCAGCAACACCTTCTCCTACTATGGAAGTTATGCTTTATGATACGTTGAATTTATTAGTGAAATTAGGTGCTAATGTAGTAGCGTCATCTAAAAGATTACATGCTTCAAGTCACGCTACAAGAGAAGAATTAAAAATGATGTTGAATATATTAAAACCTAAGCATTTTATTCCTGTACAAGGTGAATATAGAAACTTAAAAATTCATACAGAACTTGCAATGCAAACAGGAGTTCTAGAAGAAAATGTGCACTTATTAGAAAAAGGAAGTACATTAGAATTAATTGGAAACAAGGTTAAAGTAATAAAAAATAATATTCCTGTTGGAAATGTTCTAATAGATGGTAAGAGTGTAGGAACTATAGAAGAAAGTGTTTTAAAAGATAGAAAGGTTCTTTCAAATGACGGTATTTTTGTTGCATCTTATGCGATAAGTAGAAAAACTAAATCTATTTTAGGAAAACCATGTATTCAAACTAAAGGATTCGTCTATGTTAAGAAAAGCGCAGAATTAATAAAAGAAGCTGAACAAAAAATTGCTGAGTACATAGAAAATAATCCTATAAAATCTTTAAGAGAGTGTTCTGCAATTAAGTCAGAACTAAGAACTATGTTATCTAGTTTGTTATACGATAATACAAAAAGAAAGCCAATAATAGTTATTAATTTTTCTATAGTTTAAGTTAATATAATTTTAGGAGGTTTGTCGAATGAGTAGAGTAATAGCACATATAGATATGAACTGCTTCTATGCTAGTGTAGAAGAAAAATACGATACTAAATTAAAAGATAAACCTATTGCGATAGCAGGTTCTATAAAAGATAGACATGGAATCATAGTAACTTCTAACTATATAGCTAGAAGTTATGGAATAAAAACAACTATGAGAGTAGGAGAAGCTAAAAAGCTTTGTCCTACTCTCAAATTAATGAAGCCTAATTTTGAAAGATATCAAGAAGAATCAAAAAAAGTTTTTGATTTAATAAAAACGTACACTCCACATGTTGAAGTAGTTTCTATTGATGAGGCGTATATAGATTTAACAGATATAAATGAACCGATAAAAACAATGGCATTGATACAAAGAAGAATTTATAAAGAATTGAAATTACCTTCTAGTGTAGGAATTTCTTATAATAAATTTTTTTCTAAAATGGCGTCTAATTTGAAAAAACCTAAAGGGTTTACTATAATAAATAAAAAAAATTATAAAGATATATTATGGAATATGGATATATCTAAAATGCATGGCTGTGGTAAAGCTTCTTCAGCAAAATTAAAAAAATATGGAATTAAGACTATAGGAGATATTGCACAGGCTAATGAGATAATATTAAATAGTCTTCTAGGTGTTCAAGGTCTTAGATTAAAACAAAAAGCTAATGGAGAAGATAATAGAAAATTGAAATATACAATGGAGAGAAAATCTATAGGAAATTCAAAAACTTATCCGACAGATTTAGAAGAAATTGATGATATATTGGTAGAAATAAGAAAATTATCTAAAAAAGTTTCTACAAGAGCTCAAAATAGAGATTATTTAGGAAATAATATTTCAATTATTATAAAATATAATGATTTTAAAACTGTAACTAAGGCAAAAAAAGTATTAAAGTATGTTAATAGTGAACAAGAAATTTATATGTATGCTAGCGAATTATTACTCGATGTTTATGATATTGAGAAAAAAATTCGTTTACTAGGTGTATCTTTAAATGATGTAGAAAAGATAGAAAATATTTTCGAACAATTAGATATATTTTCTGCAAATAATAGTGAAGAAGTTCTCAAACTGAATAAAACTATGAAGGCAATAAATGATAAATATGGAAAAGATACTATAGTTGAATTAAAGAAAAAAAGTAATAAGAAGAATATTATTACTACTAGCTTTAGTAAAGATTTTCTTGATGAGTAAGGAGATATAATGAGTATAAATATAAAAAATAGATTAAAAAAAGTAGCTGAATTTGTGGAATATAGAAGATTGGCAGATATTGGAAGTGATCACGCTTATCTTCCTATCTACTTGGCACAAAAAGATCAAGTAGATTTTGCTATAGCTGGTGAAGTTGTCGAAGGACCACATAAAGTTTCTATTCAAAATGTAAAAGATAATAATTTGACCAATGTAATTAATTGTATAAAGGGATCTGGTTTGGAAGTTTTCTCTTTAGACGATAATATAGAAGTAATAACTATTTGTGGTATGGGTGGAAAATTAATAGCGGATATATTAGAGAGTGGAAAAGATAAACTAGTAAATGTAGAGCAGTTAATATTACAACCTAACGTAGCTAGTAATTTAGTTAGAGAAAAGCTAGAACAATTAAACTATAATATTTATGCAGAAGATATTTTGGAAGAAGATGGTCATATTTATGAGATAATTGTTGCTAAAAAAGGTGAGATGAATTTAAGTGAAGAAGAAAAAATTTTTGGAAGATACTTATTAAAGCAAAAGCAAGAAATATTTATTAAAAAATATGAAGAAGAAATAAATAAGATTGATTATATTTTAAAACAGTTAGAAAATTCTACGAATAAGAATTTAGAAAAAATAAAAGATTTACAAAATATGAAAAGTATGATAAAAAGTATATTATATTAATTAATACAAAAAATTTTTAAGGAGGGTAGGATATTGTTAGTTAAGAGTAAAAAAGAAGCAAAAGATGTTTTAAATTTCAGTGCTAAAATTGCAAGACTTATGATGGCGTATGGTGCAGAGGTATATAGGGTTGAAGATACTATATATAGGATATTAGGTGCATATAAAAATATAGAAACAGTAAATGTTCTTATTAATTATAATTTTGTAATTATAACTTTTATTTATTGTGAATCGAATATGACCGCGATGCGCAGAGTAACTTTGGGAGATAAAAATTTAGAGAAAATTTCTTTAATGAATGATTTATCTAGAAAAATTGTGTCCGGAGAACAGACAGATATTGAGCAAGCATTTTCCAAATTAGAAGAAATACGCAATACAAAACCATATTCTGATATAACTGTTGTTTTAGCTCTTATGATATCCGCTCCTTTTTTTGCGGTTATGTTTGGAGGAACTTTCAAAGATGCAATCTACTCTTGTACTATAATGGCTATACAAGGATATTTTTTGATATATGCTACAAGGTTTAAGGTTATGTTTTATTTAAGCAATTTCTTGGGTGCTTTTTTGGCTACTGTTTTGACAGGTTGGGCTGATAATTTTTTTGATATTCAACATCCTGGAAGTATTATAATTGTTGGTCTTATGCCATTAGTTCCTGGTGTTCAAGTAACAAATTCTGTACGTGATTTTATGGCAGGAGATTATATGTCAGGAATAGTAGGTGTTATGTCTGCAACTTTTATAGCTTCTGCTATTGCATTAGGGGTTATTTTTGGATTTAGATTAAGTTAAGAAGGAGTAATTTTATGACAAATTTTAGTTATGACTATATTTATTTAATGATACAGTTTAGTCTAGGATTTATAGTAACATTTGCATTTGCTATATTTTTTAATGCTCCTAGAAGATCTTTACTTACTTGCTCTTTTATAGGCTCTTGTGCTTGGATGGTATTTATATTTATAAGACATATTTCAAAAGATGTAGTAGTAGCTACTTTAGTAGGAGCAGTATTAGTAGGTTTACTATCTAGTAATGCTTCCAAAAAATTGAAAATGCCGGCAACAGTTTTTATATATACAGGAATAATTCCATTAGTTCCCGGATATGGAATGTATTATACTATGCAAAATTTAGTTACAAAAAATTATTCAGTAGGAGCCCAATTAGGAGTAGATACTTTGCTACAGGCAGGAGCTATAGCGATGGGCATATTAATAGCGTCTGTATTTTCGGTATCTATAAATAGAGTGAAGATACAAAGAAGAACAAAATTTAAAAAATAAATAATATATAATTTAAAACTATACAAATAATTTTGATTTGTATAGTTTATTTTGATTATTATATTCTTTTAGAAGAGTTTGAAATAGATAATATTTTAAATAAATTAATATAAGTTATACGATATCATAGATATACTAATTTATTTTGTAAAACATATAATTTCTAGAAATATTATATACAATTTGTTATAATAAAATTAGAGGTGGAAGTTATGAATGTGTTTACAAAACATGATATAGTTATGTTAATAAAAAAGTATGAAATTATGGCAATAAGCTGTTTTTATGACAATATGGGAGCACTTATTTCTAAATTGTATTGCTATGAAAATGGAGAAATTTTAGTAGATATAAAGCCCTCAAAGGTAATAACTACTATTTGTGAAATATTTAATACGGATACTTATGAAAATTGTAGTAAAAAGACGAAAAAAACAATTTTATGTGACAAAAAGGTACCTGTAATAATAAATGATGAATATGGTAGTGTTTGGTTGCCTTTTGGTATTACAAAAAATGATAATGAAGGTAGTTTTTGGCTAAATATGAATTATCTGTCTATAAATCCTCACACAGCAAAAATTGACAAAAAAACTAAAAAAATTAATTTAATATTAGAAGATGGTCAAGTGATAAAAACTAATATTAATTATAAGAACTTTATGTTGAAGTGGGGAGAAGGAGCCTCTCTAAAATATGAGCTTGATAAAATCAAAAAGAGAATATTAAAGAGTGTATAGAAATATGTCTTGCTAATAATTATTAGTAAGGCATATTTTTTATTCGGACTTAATACACGTACGTTTTATTTTTAAAATGCAAATAACAATTAGAAAAACAAACTTTATGAGTTAAAAAATATTGAATTTATTATAAAAGTATGTTATATTATGAAAATCTAATAATGTTGATAGGGAGGTAAAAATGTTAAATAATATTAATAATGTTTTTAAAGGATCAGTATTTCAAACTAAAGAATATGGTACATTAGAATATTTAGATAATATTTTGATATTAGTTGACAATAAAGGTATTATAAAAAATGTAATAGAGAAAGAAAATGAATATTACAAACCTATAATTGAAGAAGCAACTAATAAGAATATTTTAGTAGAATTATCTGAAAGTCAATATTTTTTACCTGGTTTCATAGATTTACACATTCATGCACCCCAATGGCCACAGGCAGGAATCGCATTAGATGATTCTCTAGATGTGTGGTTAAATGAATGTACATTTCCTCTAGAAGCAAAATATAGCGATGTTAATTTTGCCCAAAAGGTTTATGATGATTTAGTAAAAAACTTAGTAGCTCGTGGTACTACTACTGCAATGTATTTTGCTACTGTTCATCATAATTCTAGTTTAGAATTAGTGAAATCATGTATTAATAATGGACAAAGAGGTTTTGTAGGTAAAGTTGTAATGGATAATGTAGAAATGACTCCAGATTACTACAGAGATAACTCTACTAATGAGGCGTTATTAGATACAGAAAAGTTTATTCAAGATGTAATTAAATTAGGAGAGAATGTTTTACAGGGAGTTTATCCAGTTGTTACACCGCGTTTCATACCTAGTTGCACAGATGAAGCATTGTATGGATTAGGTAAAATAGTTAAGAAATATGATGCTTATGTTCAATCCCATTGTAGTGAATGTGATTGGGAGCATAACTATGTAAAAAGCAGGTTAGGTATGACTGATACACAAGCCCTTAATAAATTTGGACTTTTGGGAGAAAAGTCAGTAATGGCACATTGTAATTTTCTAAACGAAGGAGACGGAGAAATTTTTAATCAAACAGGAACATCTATAGCGCATTGTCCTATTTCTAATTCTTATTTTGCTAATGCTGTGTTACCTGTAAAAAGATTAAAGAAACAAGGTGTAAATATCGGTTTAGGTACAGATATATCAGGAGGATTTTCTCCAAGTTTATATGATAATATTAAGCAAGTTGTTATATCATCAAGAATGTTGGAAGATGGAGTTGACTCGAATATTTCTAATACAAATAGAGGAGTTAATGATTCTAGAACATCTGTAGTAGAAGCATTTTATTTGGCTACAAAAGGTGGAGGGGACGCACTAAAACTTCCGTTAGGTATTATAGAAGAGGGATATATTTGTGATTTGCAAGTTATTGATATAAACGCATCTAAGAGTAAATTACCTAATTTTAACATTTTTAACGATAAAAAACATTTATTAGAGAAAATATTGTATTTATCAACTATTAATAATATTAAACAAGTTTGGATACAAGGAAAACTTGTTTATGAGAATAATTAGGAGAAGAAAATGAAAAATAATTTAACTATAGGTGTAGATCAAAATATACCAACATCTCAAGGGATTATACTAGGATTACAGCATGTTTTAGCTATGGACATATATGTTCCTCCATTTATTATAGCTACTGCCTTATCATTAGCTGCGGGAGATGCTACTGGTTTGATACAATCGACGTTTTTAGCAGCAGGATTAGCATCATTAATTCAAGTTTTATTTTATTTGAAATTGCCTGTATGTCAAGGGCCTTCATTTGTTCCTATAGGAGCTATAATAGGTATCTATCTAGGCGCTAATGGAATGGGAAGTGTAATAGGTGCTAGTATAGTTGGATCTGTTTTGATAGTAATTTTAGGATTTTCTGGAATTTATAAATATATAGTAAGAAACTATATCCCATCTATTGTCAGCGGTACTATAATTATGATTGTTGGACTTACTCTGTTACCATCCGCTTTCAATAGTAATATTTATGTATCTAGTAATAATTTGACTATAAATCAAAATATATCTTTAGCAGCTATAACAGCTTTTACTTTAGTTTTATTTTCAAGCTTAGGAACATATTTTAAGAGGTATGCTAGAATTTTACAAATAAGTTCAGTTATTTTAGCTTTAGGTGTTGGAACGACAGTAGCTTATTTTATGGGTGGCTTTAGTTTTAAAGCAATATCGGAAGCTAGTTTCTTTAGCTTTCCAAAACTTGCCTTCATAGATTACAGTATAGACTTTAATTTTGCAGCTATTTTAACTATGCTTGTAATTTATATGGTGTTATTAGCAGAAACTACTGGAACATGGTATGCAGTTAGTTCGGTTATTGATACACCACTTACTGACAATCAAGTTAACAAAGGAGTTATAGGTGAAGGATTTGGATGTTTAGTATCTGCTTTAGTAGGATCTACACCTGTGACAGGTTATTCTACTAATGCGGGTATTATATCAATAACAGGTATAGCTAGTAGAAAAGTTTTTATTTTTGCATCTGGATGGTTTATTTTATTATCATTTTTAGGTAAATTAGCAGCTATAATTAATTCTATTCCTTCTTCTGTAATAGGAGGAGTATTCGCAGTAGTATGTATGATAATTATGCTAAATGGATTTAGAGTAGTTAAGAATGCTGATTTTTCTGAACGAGAATTATATATAATAGGAATACCATTAATATTTGCAATAGGATTATTATTTATTCCAAAAGAAGTGGTAACATCTGCTCCACAAATGTTACAATATTTATTAAATTCTCCTATAGCTATAGGTGCTATAGTAGCAATTATTATGAATAAAGTAATGCCTAATAAATAAATTTAGTTTAGATATTGTGTAATAAATTTTAATTAATAATTAATATGTTTTAATTTTCATTTATAATGAAAGAAATAAATTTAATAATCATTATTTTATATTGTATAAAATATTAGCCCACTCTTACAGTGGGCTTTTTTATTATTTAAAATGCATTTGTTATTTATAAAGAGTATGAAAATATTAGATAGACAAGTAGTATTGTTTTTGATTATATTGTAGATGAAATGTTATTTTGTGTTGTTTTTGATTAAATTAAGCAGAGTTCTAATTTCAATAAATAGGTATAATATTATATCTAGTCTTTTTATTTATAATAAAATCTTTTATTATTATAAAAATATAGTAAAAGATACGTAGCTGTGATAAAATGAATATTATAAAAATATTAGTAGGTGATAAGATGAAAGTAGCTATTACAGGAAGTATAGCTTGTGGAAAAAGTACAGTTAGTGACTATTTAATATCTAAAGGGTATAGAGTTATTGATGCAGATAAGATAGGTCACGATGTTCTAAATTATGATTCTGTAAAGAAAGAATTAGTAGAACATTTTTCTTCTGAAATATTAGAAAATAATGAAGTAAATAGAAAAGAACTGTCTAAAATTGTTTTTTCAAGTAAAAAAAATTTATTCAAATTAAATTCAATAACACATCCTGTCATAAAAAAGAAGATATTAGAAAATTTAGACACTGAAGAAAGACTAATATTTTTAGATATAGCTTTATTATTTGAAAGTAAATTTGTTGATTTGGTTGATAAAGTAATAGTAGTTCATGTAAATAAAGAAACACAAATTTATAGGTTAGTAAAAAGAAATAATTTTAGTATAGAAGAAGCTGAAAAAAGGATTGCTAGTCAAATACCGTCTGAAGAAAAAATTATTTTAGCAGATTATGTGCTTGATAATAATGGAACTAGAGAGCAATTATATAACCAAATTGATAATATATTAAATAAAGTAGAGGAGGAAATAGATGGTTTTAGAAATAAAAAACTTGACGGGAGGATATAACAGAAAAAAAGTAATAGAAAATGTTACTTTTAATATTCCAAAAGGTAATATAACGGCATTAATAGGACTTAATGGTGCTGGGAAAAGTACAACTATTAAACATATATTAGGACTGTTAAAACCTATGTCAGGAGAGATAAAAGTAGACAATATTACTATTTTTGATAATGTTGAACAATATCGTAAAAATATTTCTTATATTCCTGAAAGTCCTATTTTATACGAAGAATTAACTCTTGAAGAGCATATTAATTTAGTAGGTATGTCTTATGGTATGACATTAGAAGAAACATGGAATAAAGCAGATAAATTGTTGGAATTATTTAATTTAAGTGATAAGAAGAAATTTTTCCCTGTATATTTTTCTAAAGGAATGAAACAAAAAGTAATGATAATTTGTTCTTTCTTAGTAGAACCTAATCTTTATATAATAGACGAACCTTTCTTAGGATTAGATCCTATAGCAATAAATGATTTAATTAATCTAATGTGCTCAGAAAAAGAAAAAGGTAAGAGTATTTTAATGTCAACTCATATACTAGCTACAGCAGAAAGGTATTGTGATAATTTTATAATTATTCATGAAGGTAAAATATTAGCAAATGGTACTTTAGATGATATAAGAGAACAATTTAATATGTCTGGTGCGACTCTAGATGAGATATATTTAAAATTGACTAAAGGTAATTAATGGATAATATTAAAGAAATATTCAATTACAGAATACATCAGGAAAAAGAAAAACGCTCCAGATACAATAAATACATTTTCAACTCGCACCTTGTAATGTTTTTGCTGATAACTGTAGGAGCTGTAATATTTAATTATTCTAAATGGTTAGAATCAGCTAGTCCTTTTCAACTAATGGTAGTAATAACTTTAGTTTTTGTTTGTTTAGCCTATATATTAACTGTAACCAAATTGAAAATTTTTATTTTAGAAGCGGATTCGATATTTTTATTACCTTTGGAAAAGAAATATATTGAAATAAAGTATAAGATAATAATTCCTATTATTATAAGAAAAATAGTATTAATATTACTTTTTAGTTCAATAGTGTATCCTATGATAACAAAACTTAATGTAGGTATTATTTATAATATTAGTTTTCTTGTTTCAATGATTATAAGCTCAATACTAGTAACTGTTATTA
>NZ_JACBYC010000254.1 GCF_013415425.1 Gemella sp. GH3
TAATAAAAAACTCCGTACGATAACCTTGATAAGTTACCGTACGGAGTTTTTAAAATATTTTATTCTTATTCTGGTAAAGCGAGTTGGAAACTCACGCCAAACTTGTCTTGCACCCATGCAAATTCTCTAAAAGGTGGCATTTCAGTTTTAGGCATTAGAATAGCGCCTTCTTTTTTCAAACCACTAAATAAACGTTCCATTTCCATAGCATCCTTAACAGTGACATATAATGACATGGCAGGGTTCATAGGTAATTCTTCACCATTATTAGCATCAATTGCCATAAATACTTGACCATTTAAAGTAAAGATAGAGTGTTGTACTGATCCTGGAGTACCAGGGCCGTCTTCATCATATTTGACCATCGTCAATATTTCACTATCCTCGAATAAACTTGT
>NZ_JACBYC010000045.1 GCF_013415425.1 Gemella sp. GH3
GATGATGTGATTGATCAAGTCGATATTGTGATGTTGTTAAGAGTTCATCATGAAAGACACGGCATTGCTGGTGAAGCTAATTTTGCGGCAGAGGAATATCATCAACAATATGGGTTAACTCAGTCAAGATATGATAAATTAAAAGATGAAGCCATTGTCATGCATCCTGCTCCAGTCAATCGAGGAGTCGAAATTAAAAGTGATTTAGTAGAAGCACCCAAATCACGTATTTTCAAACAAATGGAAAATGGGATGTATTTAAGAATGGCAGTTATAAGCGCGCTTTTAAAATAGGAAGGGGTTATTTTAAAATGAAATTAATCAAAAATGGAAAAATCTTAAGAAACGGAATTTTAAAAGATACTGAGATTTTAATTGATGGTAAACGTATTAAAAC
>NZ_JACBYC010000256.1 GCF_013415425.1 Gemella sp. GH3
CTGCGAGTGTCACTGTTTCAATGTCGCCTTTTAATAATTCCAATAAATAGCTATACGTACTGTAAACCATGGGGTCTCCAAGTGTAATGAACCCAACATCATGTCCATTTTGAACATCTGCTTTGATTTCTTCCGCGATTTCTTTCCATGCAAGCATTTTTTCTTCTTTGTTGTAACTCATTGGAAAATGGCGTTCTTTGATGATTAATGTATCTTTTAAATAAGGGCTGACGATTTTCTTAGCTAAACTTTCGCCGCCTTTTTTTGGTTGCGGTGTGTAGAGAATTGCTACATCCCCGAGTCTTTCTGCTGCTTCCATCGTGACTAACTTGCTATCTCCGGGACCTGTACCAATGCCGTAAAATTTAGCCACGTGTTTTCACCCTCTCTATTGCAG
>NZ_JACBYC010000258.1 GCF_013415425.1 Gemella sp. GH3
CGGTATACCCAATATTGGTTCTTATGTTGAACAAGCTGCTGAGTGGGGTCATTCAGCTATTGCAGTTACTGATCATAATGTCGTTCAAGCATTTCCAGATGCACATAATGCTGCAGAGAAACACGGTATCAAAATGATTTACGGAATGGAGGGCATGCTTGTTGATGACGGTGTGCCTATCGCTTACAAACCTACTGATCGAGTATTAAAAGATGCTACTTATGTGGTATTTGACGTGGAAACAACTGGTTTATCTAATCAATACGATAAAATTATTGAGTTGGCAGCTGTCAAAGTTCATAATGGTGAAATTATTGATAAATTTGAGCGCTTTAGCAATCCTCATGAACGTTTATCTGAAACTATCATTAACTTAACTCATATTACAGACGATAT
>NZ_JACBYC010000146.1 GCF_013415425.1 Gemella sp. GH3
TACTATGCCATGTGCACGTACGCTAGAGCCAGTAGATGTGCCTCTAGATGTAACTACTTCAGAAGTATTTGACTTAGAAGGCTACGATGATTATACCGATGATGACGATCAAGAAGATGAACATTATCATCTTGTCACTGATGGTATGATTAATATCAAAGACATTGCTGAAGAACTTGTAATTATTGAAAAGCCTATGCGCGCCTTTTCTGAAAATAGTGATCAAATGCTAACAGAAGGTAATGGCTGGGAAGTCATTGATGAAGATCAATTAATTGAAGTTCAAAAAGAACAAGAAGATGATTCTGAAACTAAGCAAGTTGATCCAAGGCTTCAGAAATTACAACAATTATATGATAAAGAGCAATAGCAGTTTAATTAATGGTATAATAG
>NZ_JACBYC010000159.1 GCF_013415425.1 Gemella sp. GH3
GGATTAATCGGTAAAGCGATTATCCGTGTTTATGAACGAGAATCTGTAAGTGTATTATTTGACTAAAGGTTACAAATGCGTTTGACGAATTAACTAACAACGTGTATAATACATTCGTTCGTGAATTTACGGACAAATAAACACTTGCAAGCAACTATAGAGTTGATGGGCAAGTGAGGAGCAGATGAGAACAGTCGATAGATTGTTAATACTGCAAAATTTGAAAGGTGGAAATTTGAATGGCTTCATTAAAGTCAATCATCCGTCAAGGTAAACAAACTCGTTCTGACCTTAAACAATTAAGAAACTCAGGTAAAGTACCTGCAGTTGTATACGGTTACGGTACTAAAAATACTTCAGTTAAAGTTGATGAAGTTGAATTCATCAAAGT
>NZ_JACBYC010000124.1 GCF_013415425.1 Gemella sp. GH3
TGATAATGAGTTGAAAATAGTGTTTTAGCATGAGAAGTTTGTGCTACATACTCAATCATGGCTTGTGCTAAAGCAAGTCCATCATAAGTAGATGTCCCTCTACCAATTTCATCAAAAATAATTAAACTATTTTCTGTAGCATAAGTTAACGCTTTTTGTGCTTCCAACATCTCTACCATAAATGTACTTTTACCTGAAACTAAGTCGTCAGCTGCACCTATTCTAGTAAAAATTTGATCAAATATAGGTAATATAGCAGAATCACAAGGTACGTATGCTCCCATTTGTGCCATAATGCTAATAATTGCTACTTGTCTCATGTAAGTTGACTTACCAGACATATTTGGCCCAGTTATGAGATAAATAAATGTATCATTGTTTAAACTACAAT
>NZ_JACBYC010000020.1 GCF_013415425.1 Gemella sp. GH3
ATTTGTAAATGATAGTTTGACCGGCATTAGTCAATTTAACTGTACCTGTACTGTCTGTATAATTAGGTGCGCCAGTACTATCCACACCAGAATAGTTATATCCTTTACTCTTCATTGCATCGATTTGTTTATCAATAGTCGCACTGCCATCAACTTCACCAGCATATGTTTTAGGAGGGATAATGTCTTTACCTGTTTTAGCATCCACATATCTTACTTGTGCCGTAGCAGATTGAGTATATTCAAATGTACCAAATTGAACTTGTTGAAGGTTTCTAGCCCCACCTGTAGATGCAGTCATTGATAAAGAAAACGTCGTAGAACCACTTGTTTTTATCCAGTCGGACATATTTCTAGTCCACGTTTGACCAGCATATGTAATGGTCATAAC
>NZ_JACBYC010000040.1 GCF_013415425.1 Gemella sp. GH3
TAGATAAATTTAATTATACTGATGGCTTGATAGCGCCTATTCATTCATTTACACTTCAACGTCCTCAATACGTTGATTTAGATCGTGTTAGAGTTGAGTATTACAATGCTGACGCGAACGTTAATTCATTTTTAAGAAAGCAAACAGCTTGTAATATAATATTCCGAACTGCAATCGTCAAAGCACATCATCTGAAATTCAACGAAGATTTAAGTATTTATACTGATTGGTCATTTACGCTTGAATATATGAAGTATGTTAATAAGTTTATGCGTATTTTTAACTTCCCGTTCTACTTCCGTGGAGAAGTTTACGATCCTTTTGAAACAGTAACGTTAAGTGAGCAAAGTTTTGATGTTCTTTTTGGAGAATATGTAAAGAGCTTCTTGGG
>NZ_JACBYC010000121.1 GCF_013415425.1 Gemella sp. GH3
AAGATAATAATAACCAAGATGGAAAACGCCCAACAAGTATCACGGTAAACTTACTAGCTAATGGAGAAATAGTTCAAAGTAAAGAAATAAGTGAGCAAGATAACTGGAGTTACGAATTTACAAACTTACCGAAGTTCAAAGACGGACAAGAAGTAAACTACACAGTAACAGAGAATCAAGTTGCTGGATATGAAACAGTAATCAATGGTTATAACATAACAAACAAATACACACCAGAAACTACGCAAGTATCTGGAGTAAAAACTTGGGAAGATAATAATAACCAAGATGGAAAACGCCCAACAAGTATCACGGTAAACTTACTAGCTAATGGAGAAATAGTTCAAAGTAAAGAAATAAGTGAGCAAGATAACTGGAGTTACGAATTTAC
>NZ_JACBYC010000199.1 GCF_013415425.1 Gemella sp. GH3
GAGTTAATAGATAATACAAATGAAGTAGAAGATGTCTTATATATTGTAAAAAATAATAAACTACTAACTATAAAAAATATAGATAAATTTTTTAACAAAATAAATAATAAAAATGAATTTGAAATAGAACAAGGTATTAATAAAGTTGTTTTCAATAAGACAGAAAATATTAGTTTTTTAACAAAATTAGAAAAATATCTAGACATTTATTATAAAAGAGAGAAAATAAGAGATTTAATATCGAGTTATACTACGCTCTTCTTCTTAATTATAATATTTTTAGCGATTATTATACCAGTATATAATATAGAATTAAGGAATAGTTTAAATTATATTAATAATTTTTTTGAAAACAATCAGATTTTAACTATATTGTTACCTATATTATTAACTGTAATTGGGTCCTTTTTATTAAATACTCTTCAAAAATCATACCTAGATTCAGCTAAAATAAATACAAATATTGAATTTATTATAGCAATTTTAAAAGATAAAATAGAAAATTTTAATAATAATTCTCATAAAGTAACTAGGTACAGAAAAATATATAATAGGAACAAAAAATAAAAAAACATCAGATTTTAAATCTGATGTTTTTTTATTATCTCTTAACCTAAGAGTATTATACTGTTTCGCCACCTCAAGAAGAACCACTTCCAGCAGTACAACCATAGCAATGTAATCCTGTAACTATCTTACGAGATTTTAAAGGATTTTTAGCTAGTTTTTCTACAGTATTTATGTGGCTACTAACTTTTAGTTTCTCTATCATATTAAAGTCACAATCATAAAGAGTTCCATCAGGACCAACAGAAATCATAAATCTACACATAGCATTTGCAACAGTGTCTTCATTATAAGCTTTATATAATTTCATCATGTAATCATTATAAATATTTTCTCTATGTAAAAATTTTGAGAAACGACCTATAGGGTTGTTAGTTATGACGAATAGATTATTGAAGATAATACCAAAATTATTAAATAATTTTTTCTTATATGTTTGTTCTAAAACTTCCTGTTTTGGAGGAAGATAGGCTCCGTTAGGATTGTAAACTAAATTTAAAACTAACTCTTCGTCTTTACCATAGCCAAGTTCATTTAATATTTGTAATGCTTGAATAGATTTAGGAAAGACACCTTTTCCTCTTTGTTTGGCAACTACTTTTTCATTATAATAAGGGAGTGATGCGACAACTTGTACTTTTAATTTTTTGTATAAATTTGGAATATCTTTATAACCCTTAATTGTGAGAATTATCAAATTAGTTCTAACGATTATTGTTTCTGCGTAGTTACTTATTTCCTCTATAAACCACCTAAAATTAGGATTCATTTCAGGAGCACCACCAGTAATATCAATAGTTTTATAATTTCCTATTCTGAATGCCTCTATAATATGATCAAATGTTTCTTTTGTCATATTATTTTTTCTGTGTGGACCTCCATCTACGTGACAATGACTACATACTATGTTGCACAAACTTCCTACGTTAATTTGCATAATACTTGGATTTTCTTGTGTTATTAAATATTCTTTGTTTTGAACCTTTTCATAAAAAGGAGGAATATTGTTTATGTTATTTGTCAAATTAATTACTCCTAATGACTCAGTTTATCTGATAATTCTTTGCTTTGAAGACCAATAGCAAGAGTCATACCTGCTTTCATAGAAGCAGCAACGTGCATTGCTTCAGCAATTTGATCTTGATCACAGCCTTCTTCAAGTAGAGCGTTTGTATATGCTTCTATACAGTAAGGACAAGCTTCTGCCACAGCTACACCAAAAGCAATAAGTGATTTTTCTCTAGTAGTAAGTTCGCCTTCTGCCATAGTATTACTGTAATAATCCAAAAATTTCTTCCATAGTTCAGGAGCATCTTCTCCCAATTTACCTTCACCAAATTGTTGTAAATGTATTTTTTTATAGTATTCAGCCATAGTAGCACCTCCAAAAATATTTATATATATTTTAACATTTTTATAGAAATATTACAATACAACTTTAACGTATGTCTTTATATAACTTTGCGATTTTATTAATGTCTACTCCTTTTTTATACATTCTTTGAAACTTTTTCATCTGCCACATAGTTTTAAGAGGGTGTTTTTTGTATCTTCTGCTAGAAGTAGTTATTCTACTGTCAATTACTTTTATTTTATAACCAGCATTAGTTAAATCTTCTGACAATCTGTAATCTTCCATTATAGGAATGTCTTTAAATCCATTTATTTTTTCAAAAATATATTTTTTAATAAATATTCCTTGATCTCCAAATGCTATATTTTTCTTTTTAACTCTGTAAGTAGATATTTTCTTATTAACAAACATCTTAAAGCCACCAGGATGAAAATTGATTTTAAAACAACCTACATCATAATTACTATTTAAAATTTTTGTTATAGCATTTTTTTCAAGAACACTATCAGCATGAAGAAACCATATAATATTTCCTTTTGATAGTTTTGCACCATAATTCATTTGATTAGCTCGTCCTTTTTTTGCTGATGTGTAGTATTTATAATTAAAATAACTAAGATCTTTTAAAATTTCAATAGTTTTATCAGAACTATTTGCATCAACAAAAATCACTTCACAATCTTTAATATGTTCTAAACAATAAAGATTATAAATGAAGTCGTGTAAAATTTTTTCTTCGTTATAAATAGGTATAATTATAGAAATCATAACGCCTCCTATACATTATTTTATAATAATTATATCATATATTAGCGAATAAAAATAAATTAATATATTATAAAAATTTTTAAGTTAAAACACACCTTGAAAATTTTATATTATCAACTGTATTACTTATTTTTAAAATTTTATAACTACAAAAATAAATTAAGTCTATACTATCGACAAAGAAACTACTTTCATAATATAATGTAATAAAAGATAACGATAACAAACTGTATTATTTAAAATAATTCTCAAAATATAACAATTATAAATTAATTGTTTTTAAAATTTATTTTTAAATATATTGTAAAATAAAATTAATTTAAATTATTTTGAGGTATATTTATTTAATTAAGTAAATAAAGAGGAATATATTATTATAAATTTAAATTATTACTGGCCAGTATTTTTATATATTTTGATAGTATTATTTTACTTATATTTTAATATTTATATAAAAAGGAGTGTCATAAGATGGCAAAAGTAAAAGAAGTAACAATAAACCCAGTAGAAGAAGTAAATGTGCTAGTAGAGAAAGCACAAGAAGCGTTATCGAAGTTCTTAGAAGAAATAAAAGAACAAGAGAAAATAGATGAGATAGTGCAAAAAGTAGGATGTCCAATGGCATTCAAAGAGCATGATGCTTTTGCAAAATCAGGAATTGGCTTTAAAGAATATAAAGCTAGCTTAGAAAAACTGGCATGAAGATTAATGTACACCAGCTAATCCATGTCTTGCGATGATTAAAGATATGGAAGGAATTATGGAAGCAGCTTGGGATGGTTACGGAGAGAAAAAATTCGTAGAAAAAAATCCATATTAATAACAAGCTAAAACGCGCTCTTTTACTAAATAAAAATATAATAAAAGTCTAATTCCATAGATTTAAGTAATTAGATTCCATTAATATATAAAAACATTCTAATTTACAACAAAGTTAAATTAGAATATTTTTTATTTAAAATCTATATAAATTTTAAGTTCCTTTACAATAAATTAAATACAGTTTCTTAAATATATTTGATATGTATATTTTAGTTAACTTATAAAATAAATATACTATTCTTCTCATAGAAAAAAACTACTCTAAATTATTTAGAGTAGTTTTTTTCTATTATTTAAATTCTATAGTATCAATTCTTACTGATGGACCCATAGTAGTAGTAACAGCTACAGACTTAAAGTAAGTACCTTTAGCTGCTGCAGGTTTAGCTTTAGTTAAAGCATCTAGCACTGCGTTAAAGTTTTCTACTAAGTCTTCTGCTGAGAATGAAACTTTACCGATTGGAGTGTGAACAACACCTGCTTTTTCTGCACGGTATTCAACTTTACCAGCTTTGATTTCATTAACAGCTTTTGTAACGTCCATAGTTACTGTACCAGTTTTAGGGTTTGGCATTAAACCTTTAGGTCCTAAAAGACGTCCGATTTTACCAACTTCTCCCATCATATCTGGTGTAGCAACGATTACATCAAAGTCGAACCAACCTTGTTGTATTTTAGTAATATATTCACCTTGTCCAACGTAATCAGCTCCAGCAGCTTCAGCTTCAGCTGCTTTGTCACCTTTAGCGAATACAAGAACTTTAGCTGTTTTACCAGTTCCTTTAGGTAAAACTACAGCTCCACGAACTTGTTGATCATTTTTACGAGTATCAATTCCTAAACGGAATGCTACTTCTACAGTTGCGTCGAAGTTTACAACGCTAGTTTTTTTAGCTAATTCAATTGCTTCTAGTACTGAATATAGTTTAGAAGAATCAACTAATTTAGCCGCTTCAAGATATTTTTTACCTTTTTTTGCCATTTTATTTCTCCTCCTATTCAGATACTAAGATACCCATACTACGTGCAGTACCTTCAATCATACGCATTGCAGCTTCAACAGATGCTGCATTTAAATCTTCCATTTTTAATTCTGCAATTTCTTGCACTTGTGCTTTAGTAACTGTAGCAACTTTATCACGGTTAGGAACTGAAGATCCTTTGTCAATTTTAGCCGCTTTTTTCAGTAATACTGGAGCAGGTGGTGTTTTAGTAACAAATGTAAATGAACGATCTTCATATACAGAAATTACTACAGGTATAATTAAACCTGCTTGGTCTTGTGTACGAGCATTGAATTCTTTACAGAATCCCATGATGTTAACACCAGCTTGACCTAACGCTGGACCAACCGGTGGAGCTGGATTAGCTTTTCCTGCTGGTACTTGTAACTTAACTACTTTTATAACTTTTTTAGCCACGATAAAACCTCCTATTTATTTTTCGTGATGTGGTCATATTTGAGTAACACTATTACTCTCCCACTCAAACAAGTTGTATTTTTACATACTTGTCTATTATAACATAAAATAAATTTAATGCAAGTATTTATGCAAGTATTTTTATTTAATTTTTAAATAATTATATAATTTTCATAATAGGTTTGTGATGTTGACTTTTTTGAGTTATTATTGTAGAATTTAATAAGTGACATTTGTTATAAAACTATGTCAAATAAATAAGTGTGAGAGGTTGCTAATGTTAATATTTTACATTATTGCAACTTTACTTGTTGGGCTTTTATTAGGATATATAGTTGCCAAAGATTCTATTCAAAAAAAATTGATTCAGTCAAAACAAGATGCCGAGCATATTGTTAATGAAGCTAAAAAAGAAGCAAAATATATTTCAGAAAAAGAACTATTGATTGCCAAAAATGAAGCTAAGGAAATAGTTACTTTAGCTAATAAAGAAATAGAGTTTAAAAAACAAGATATTCAAAAACAAGAGGATAGACTTATTCAAAAAGAATCTACTTTGGAAAGGCAAGCAGAGTTAATTAATAAAAAAGATGAGCTTATAAGTTCTCGTGAACAAAAAGTAGAAGAAAAAATTCAATCTTTAGAGATTAAAAGTAATGAAGTGGATGAGTTGAAAATTCAACAAGAACAAGAGTTGCAAAGAATTGCAAATCTGACAGAAGAACAAGCTCGAGAAGAAATAATGACTTCATTAGAGGAAGATATGGCTAGAGAAACTGCTATATATATTCGAAATAGGGAAGTTGAAGCAAAAGATATAGCTGATAGACGTGCTAAAGAGTTAATAGTACAGTCAATGCAAAAGTTTGCAGCTGATGTAGTTAGTGAAACAACTGTTTCTGTAGTTAATTTACCATCAGATGATATGAAAGGAAGAATAATAGGTAGGGAAGGTCGTAATATACGTACTCTAGAGACATTAACTGGTGTGGATTTAATAATTGATGATACACCAGAAGCAGTAATATTATCTGGTTTTGATCCTATACGACGTGAAATAGCTAAGTCTGCTATTGATATGTTGATAGGAGATGGTAGAATTCATCCGTCTAAAATAGAAGAAGCTGTTGATAAAGCTAGAAAGAATATGGATCAAACGATTCGTGATATAGGAGAGCAAGCTACATTTGATTTAGGGATTCATAATATGCATCCTGATTTGATAAAAATACTAGGAAAAATGAAGTATAGAACTAGTTACGGGCAAAATGGATTGCAACACTCTATAGAAGTTGCGTATATATCAGGGCTAATTGCTGGAGAATTAGGTCTTGATGTTCAATTAGCAAGAAGAGCAGGACTACTACACGATATAGGAAAAGCTATTGATCACGAGATAGAGGGATCACATGTTGAAGTGGGAGTATCATTAGCTACTAAATATAAAGAATCATCTGTTGTTATAAATGCAATAGCATCTCATCATGGAGATTTTGAAGCTACTAACCCTATTTCTGTAATAGTGGCGACAGCAGATGCATTATCAGCTTCACGTCCAGGTGCTAGAAGAGAGTCATTGGAAAATTATATCAAGAGATTAGAAAAACTTGAGGAAATAGCTAATGAACATAAGGGTGTTGAGAAAACATATGCTATTCAAGCAGGCCGAGAGATTAGAGTAATAGTTAATCCAGAAGAAGTTGATGATACTAGATCTTATAAGATTGCTAAAGAAGTACGTAATAAAATAGAGGAAACTATGCAGTATCCTGGTAATATAAAAGTAAATGTAATTCGAGAAGTTCGAGCAGTTAAAATTGCAAGATAAAATAAAAGGTAGTTAGGAAATATTTCTTAGCTATCTTTTATTTTTAGAATTTAAAGTATGGCGAAATTTCTATTTTAATATTATAATAGTAGAAAATATTATTAATATCATTGAATAACATAAGAAAGAGAGGACTAATGAAAAATTTAGTATTATGTGAAAAACCTTCGGTAGCACGTGATATTGCTAGGAATATAGGTGCTACCAAAAGCATAAATGGTTGTTTAGAGGGTGATAAATATGTTGTAACTTGGGCATTAGGACATTTAGTTACTCTGCAAACACCAGATAAATATAAAGAGTTTAAAAATATAAAATTAGAAAATTTACCTATGATTCCCAAAAATATGAAAACAGAAATAATAGGTAAAACGTATAAACAGTATAAAATAATAGAACAAGCTGTTAATAGAAAAGATATTAAAGAAATTATTATTGCTACAGATGCTGGACGTGAGGGAGAATTAGTGGCTAGATATATTTTAGAAAAAGCCAAAAATAAGAAAAAAACAAAAAGGTTGTGGATTTCATCTGTAACAGATAAAGCGATAAAAGAAGGATTTAGAAATCTAAAAGATGGTGAGGCATACGATGGTCTTTACAATTCTGGAGTGGCAAGAGCAAATGCTGATTGGTTGGTAGGAATAAATGCCTCGCGAGCATTAACTTTAAAATATAATGCATTTTTAAATTGTGGACGAGTCCAAACTCCTACAATTCAAATGGTAAAATCTAGAGAAGATAGAATAAAAAACTTTGTACCTAAAGATTATTTTAATTATGAATGTAAACTAGATAATATTACTTTTACTTCTAGTGATAGTGATTATGATGAAAAAAATGCTCTTAAATTTGTAAAAGATTACAATAACAAAGAAATAAGAGATTTTAAGAAAAATATTTCAGAAAAAACTAGTTCTCCTAAACCGTTATATAACTTAACAGATATTCAGCAGGCTGCTAGTAATTTATATAAACTATCTCCAAAGCAAACTTTAAGTATATTGCAGTCTCTGTATGAACGCAATAAAATATTAACATACCCGAGAACTGATAGTAGATACTTAACTAGTGATATAGCTTCGACTATTAATGATAGAATTTATGCTGTTATGGGTAGTGATTATGGGAATATAGCTAAAAAGATTTTGAATCAAAAAAATCTTTCTACTAAAAGAATGATAAATAATTCTAAGGTTACAGATCATCATGCTATTATACCTACAGAAGAAAAGCCAAACTTTCTTGCATTAACTGATTTAGAACATAAAATTTATATGCTTGTAGTTAGGAGATTTTTAGAAAACTTATTACCTAATTGTGAATACAAGCAATTAACAATGAGTTTTAAATTAGGAAATAAGTTGTTTAAGTATAATACCATAAAAATAGATGCGCTAGGTTACAAAGTATTTGAAGAACAAAATTATAATGATTTTGGTAATATTAGTAGTAAAAATATTAAAGATCTGAAGTTATTAAAAAAACATACTACGCCCCCTAGTTATTTTACAGAGGGATCCCTAATATATGCTATGGAGAATCCTTTTGATTATGTTGAAAGTCAAGAAGAAAAGAAAATATTGAAAAATACTAATGGAATAGGTACTGTAGCTACTAGAGCAGACATTTTAGATAAACTGTTTAATAATGATTATTTATTATTAGATGGGGATAAAATTAAAACTACTAATAAAGCTAAACAGCTACTTAATCTAGTTCCTAGTAAATTAAAAAGTCCATCTTTGACAGCTACTTGGGAAAAACAACTAGATGATATAGCTAAAAATAAATTAACAAAAGATAAATTTTTGAAAGATATAAAATCTTATACTTATGAATTTATAACAGAAATTAAAGATAGTACCGATAAATTTAAACATTCAAATATAAGCGGTAAGAGATGTGATAAGTGTGAAAGTTTTATGTTAGAGATTGAGAGAAAAGGAACTAAAATCTTAAAATGTTCTAATATAGGGTGTAATAATAAAAAAGTTATAAGTAGAGTTACAAATTTAAGATGCAGTACCTGTCATAAAAAGATGACATTATTTGGTAACGGCGATAATGCAACTTACAGATGTATTTGTGGAAATTCTATGAAACAAAAAGAAGTTGACAAGAAGATAAAAGAAACAAAAAAAGAAAAAGCTAGTTACAAAGATATTAAAAAATATATGAAAAAAGATGATTTAGTAAATAATCCGTTAAAAGATAAATTAAAAAATTTGAAATTATAATATAGTAAAGGAGATAATAAACGATGAAAAAGTATGATTATATAGTCATAGGTGGAGGAAGTGGAGGAATCGCTTCTGTAAATAGAGCAGCGATGTACGGAAAAAAATGTCTTCTGATAGAAGGAAATAAACTAGGAGGTACATGTGTTAATGTTGGATGTGTTCCTAAAAAAGTTATGTGGTATACATCACAAATATCAGAAGCAGTTAACTTATATGCTAGTGATTATGGTTTTGATTTAAAAGTAAATGAATTTAATTTTGAAACTATGGTAAAAAATAGAACGGCATATATAGACAGAATACAACAAGCATATAGAAATGGTTTGAATAATAACAGTGTTGATGTTGTTTATGGATACGCAAAATTCGTTAATAACAATACTGTGGAAGTCAATGAAGAAAAATACACTGCAGAACATATTTTAATAGCTACTGGTGGAGATTCTATTATTCCTGATTTATCTGGTGCTGAATATGGTATTACATCTAATGAAGTATTTGAAATGAAGAGCCTTCCTAATAGAATTGCTTTTGTGGGAGCAGGATATATAGCTGTGGAGATGGCAGGAGTTTTTAACTCTTTAGGAGCTAAAACACATTTATTTGTCAGAAAACATTCTCCTCTAAGAAATTTTGATAGTACAATAGTTTCTACCCTAACGGGAATAATGGAAAATGATGGTGTAAATATACATACTTTTGCAAATATAGAAAAAGTAATAAAAAATAATGATGATAGTTTAACTATATTATTAGCTAGTGGAGAAGAAGTTACAGTTGATTGTTTAGTTTGGGCTATAGGTAGAAAACCTGTAGTTGAAAATTTAAATCTAGAAGTAACGGATGTTAAACTTGATAGCAGAGGATATATAGAGGTAGATAAATATCAAAATACTACAGCAAAAGGCATTTATGCAGTAGGAGACATTATAGGAAAAATTGATCTTACACCTGTTGCTGTTGCTGCAGGAAGAAGATTATCAGAAAGATTATTTAATAATAAGAAAGATGAACATTTAGATTATAACCTTGTTCCAACTGTTGTGTTTAGTCATCCAGCAATAGGTACTATAGGACTTACAGAAGAAGAAGCTATAACTAAATACGGAGAAGAGAATGTAAAAATTTATAAATCATCTTTTACACCTATGTATAGTGCTATTACAAAACATAGACAACCTAGTGTTATGAAATTAATCTGTTTAGGATCAGAAGAGAAAATTATAGGGCTTCACGGAATAGGTTATGGCGTTGATGAAATGATTCAAGGATTTGCAGTAGCTATAAAAATGGGAGCAACAAAGAAAGATTTTGATAATACAGTAGCAATTCATCCAACAGGAGCGGAAGAGTTTGTAACTATGAGATAAAAAAAGATATCAGAGTTTTACTCTGATATCTTTTTTTTATCTTTTTTGAATGTATTAAAAAATTTTTTGAATATAAATCCAGTACCTTGTCCACATAAACTTGCTAAAATATATATGATAGCATATATTGCAATATCAAAATTTAGCAAAATTAAGCAAGTAGAAAAATAAAATATACCTATTAAAATTGAAAATGAGTAACTAAAATCTTCTTTGTAGTAAGAAAATAATAATGATATTGTAAAGTTTATTAACGGAAAAATTATTAATAATAATATAATCAATACTTGAGAACTATTATCAAAAATATAGTATGTAATTGGTAATGTAATAAATAAAAATAAAGAAAATAATAAAAATGGTATTTTCTCAAGATGTTTTTTCATTAAAATTATTCCTCCTAAATATATTCAAAATTCTATCACAATATTAATTTTATTACAAATATTATTTCTTTAGCTTAATTGATTTTTTGTAAGCATTATGATAATATAGTATTATATTACAATACGATTATGTGAGGAATAGATATGAAATTTTTTATAGATACAGCGAATGTAGAAGATATAAAATTAGCTTATGATTTAGGAGTTATTTGTGGAGTTACTACAAATCCATCATTAATAGCAAAAGAAGGTAGAGATTTTAAAGAAGTTATTAATGAGATAGCTAATATAGTAGATGGACCTATTAGTGGAGAAGTTAAAGCAACTACTGAATTAGCAGAAGATATGGTTGAAGAAGCAAGAGAAATTGCTAAGATACATCCTAATATGGTTGTTAAAATTCCACTTACAGCAGAAGGATTAAAGGCTACAAATATTTTATCTAAAGAAGGTATAAAAACTAATGTAACTTTAATTTTTAGTGCTAACCAAGCATTACTTGCTGCTAGAGCAGGAGCAACATACGTTTCACCATTTTTAGGTAGACTTGACGATATTTCACAAGATGGTCTGAACTTAATAGCAGATATTGTAACTATATTTAGGGAAAATAATATTGATTCAGAGATTATAGCAGCTAGTGTTAGAAATCCTATTCATGTTTTAGAGTGCGCAAAATTGGGATGTGATATTGCAACAGTCCCATATAAAGTTATTGAACAAATGATAAAACATCCATTGACTGATAAGGGATTAGAAGCTTTTAAAGCTGATTATCTAAAGGTATTTGGAGAATAATTATTAATATATAAGTATTTAAAATTAATTATAGGGGTCTGTTAAGAAATCTTTATTATTACATTATGATAAGTTTCTTTTCGCTCCTATAATTTTATATTTAGGAGGATAAATGGTAGGAAAATTTATTACTATAGAGGGTTCAGAAGGTTCTGGTAAAACTACAATAAGTAAATTTTTATTTGAATATATAACTAGCTTAGGAATAAAAGTAATTTTGACTAGAGAACCGGGAGGTGTACCGGTAAGTGAAAAAATAAGAGATATTATTTTGCATGAAGATATTGATTATCGAACAGAGGCATTACTTTTTGCAGCTAGTAGACGTGAACACATAGTAAAAAAAATATTACCTCATCTAAAGCAAGGTTATATAGTTTTATGTGATCGCTTTGTAGATAGTTCATTAGCCTATCAAGTTTATGGTAGAGGATTAGAAGAGAAAGATGTAGTTTCAATAAATGATTATGCTACAGAATTAACTAAACCAGATAAAACATTTTATCTTGATGTAAATGTTGATAAAGGTCTTGAGAGAATAGAAAATCGTCAACATAACAATAAAATGGATAATGAGCATAATGAGTTTTATGTAAAAGTAAAGCAAGGGTATGATTCTATTGCTGCTAAAAATAGTGATAGGGTAATAAAAATTAATGCAAATAATGATATAGAGTTAGTAAAAGAAGAAATAGTAGAAAAAATAAATTTACTTCTAAAAAAATGGAATTGTTTATAAATTATGAATGAAGTTACTAATAAATATTTAACTAATGTTTTAAAACATAATAAATTATCTCACGCTTATATGTTTGTAGGTACAAATAATGATGAGATTGATGAATATGTTTTAAGTTTTGTAAAAGCAATTTGTTGTGAAAATAATGATAATAAAAGTTTTTACAGTTGTGAAAATTGTAAAACTTGTAAGCAAATTAATAAAAATAATTATATAGATTTTTTAATTTTTGGTGAAAAAGAGTCAATAAAAAAACAAGATATTATTAATCTAAAACAGGAATTAAGTGTAAAAGCCGTAGTAAATAAGAAGATATATTGGCTAAAAAATATAGATAATGTTACCAAGCAGGCAGCTAATAGTCTCTTGAAAATATTAGAAGAACCAGAAGATAATATAATAGCAATTTTGACAACAACTAATGTAATGGCGATAATGGATACTTTAATTTCTAGATGTCAAGTAATAAATGTTACAGGCAGTGTTAATGATGATTTAGATGAAAGTATTTCCGAGATGAAAGTATTTATAAGGGAATTTTTGAGGAAATATAAAACAAATAAAAACTTAGCCGCCATAGATTTACTTGAAAAATTAAAAAATAAAGAGGATATTGAAAAATTTTTCAAATTAATGTTGTTTTACTTAGATAGGCTAAGGGTTAATGATAATAATATAATTAAGGATATGTTAATTATCTACTCTGAAGCTTTATCTGCTAAGAAGTCATTGGAGATGAATGTAGCACCAGTATTAATTTTAGAAAATTTTATTTTTAAGCTTATTCTTAGAGATTGTAATTTAGATTTTTTAGAAGTATAAAATTCTAATATATTAAAGTTTAGTTATTTTATTAAGGAGGATGTCATATGAATAAAATAATAGGCACTTCTATTTATGATAAATTTGGAGTGTATTATATACGCATAGATAGTAATTTAAACCTTAATGTTAATGACAAAGTGATTGTTTCTGATAATTTTAGTATTCATTTAGCTGAGGTTATATCTTGTGATTTAGTAGCAGAAGAAGATGTTTATTTAGATAATTATAATTTTTTAAGGGTTGCTGATAATGATGATATTCAAAAATATGAACAAAATAAATCAAAAATAACTGTTACAAAGAATATAGTAAGAGATACTGCGAAATTGTTAGATTTAGATATTGAGGTTATTTCAGCTTCTTATTCTCTTGACAATAAAAAGCTTTATGTAGCTTATTATAGTGAAAATCGTGTAGATTTTAGAGAATTACTAAAAGAATTGGCAATTATATTTAAACTGAAAATAGAGCTATATCAAGTTTCAGATAGAGAATATAGTAAAGTTTTGGGAGGTATCGGGCCTTGTGGGAAACCTATTTGCTGTAGTACATTGTTGAATGACTTTTGTCAAGTATCAATAAAAATGGTAAAAGAACAAAATCTTAACTTAAATATGTCTAAAGTAAATGGTTTGTGTGGTAAGTTAAAATGTTGTTTACAATATGAGAATGATTTTTATATGAAATTATCTGAATCTTTACCTAATATAGGAGAAAATATTGTTTATAAAGATATTAATTATATAGTTGAAGATATTGAACCTATGAAAGAAATAGTTATTGCCAAAAATGAAGAAACAGGAAGTTACACAAATATAAGCATAACAGAGTTTATTGAGGAATATAGATAAATGAAGCAGCATATAGAAAGAATAGATAATTTATCAAAAAATTATAAAATTATACAATTAGAAGATCATTATAGTGTATCTACAGATACTTATTTATTGGCTGACTTTGTTAATGTGTCTAAGAGTAATAAAAAGAATATAGTAGAACTTTGTAGCGGAAATGGTGCAATTTCAATTTTGCTTAGAGAAAAAACAGAATCTCATATAACTATGGTAGAAATTCAGAAACAATTGGTGGATCTTAGTATTAGAAATGTTGAATACAATAAGTTAAATAATATTACTTGTTTACAAGGTGATATAAAAAAGGTGAAAAATGATTTTTCTCCGTCATCATTCGATATAGTTATATGCAATCCACCATATTTTCCTGTGAATAATATGCCAAGTATGAAACTAAAGACGAACCATAGTATATCACGCCATGAAATACTTTGTAATTTATCAGATGTAATTAATTCGATAAAATATTTATTAAAACAAAACGGAAAGTTCTTTTTGGTTCATAGAAGTTATCGCTTGGCAGATATTTTAAATGAATGCAAAAAATACGGATTAGGGATAAAAAGAATACGTTTTGTCTACAGTAAGAAAAGCAGTGAAAATAGCAAAACAGTTTTAGTAGAGGGTAGTGTCTCAAAGGTTAGTGATATAAAAATAGAACAACCTTTTTATATTTATAATGAAGATAATAGTTATACAGAAGAAATGAAGAAAGTTTATGGAATTGAGTAAAGAAAATTGTTTTTATACTTATATTTTGTGTTGTAAAGATAATAGTTTATATACAGGCTATACCACAAATTTATTATATAGAATCAAGAATCATAATTTGAAAAAAGGTGCAAAATATACTAGAGGAAGAACACCAGTAAAGTTAGTTTATTATGAATTTTTTGATAATAAAAGTGAAGCATTAAAAAAAGAGCATTTAATTAAAAAATTTACAAAGACTCAGAAAATAAATTATATTAATACTAATATTACTCAAGAAATAAAAAACAATATAGAAAAAATTAATGAGGAGTTGAAAGAATGTTATATTTAGTAGCAACACCAATAGGAAATTTAGAAGATATTACGTATAGAGCCTTGAGAATATTGAATGAAGTTGATATTATAGCGTGTGAAGATACAAGAAATACCCAAAAATTATTATCTCATTTTGAAATAAAAAATAAAAAACTTATAAGTTATCATGAGCATAATGAAGAAAATTCTAGTAATAAGTTATTAGAGTATTTGCATGATGGATTAGATGTAGCATTGGTTTCAGATGCAGGTTTACCTTGTATTTCAGATCCAGGGTATATATTGGTAAAGAAGTGTCGTCAACAGAATATTAAAGTTATAGCATTACCAGGAGCTAATGCAGGACTTACAGCATTAATATCTAGCGGTATAGAGTCTTATAATTATTCTTTTTACGGTTTTCTCCCTAGGAAAAAATCTGAATTAGAGTTACGATTGAAATCCATTTTAGAGCAAAATACAACATCAATTATCTACGAGTCTCCACATAGAATAAGAAATGTAGTTGAAGTTTTGTCTGAATTAGAATCTCAAAGAATAATATCTATTGCAAGAGAACTTACAAAAATGTACGAGCAAATAGAAACAGATAGTGTAGAAAATATTTTATTAAAATTTGATGCCGAACAGATAAAATTAAAAGGTGAGTTTGTTTTGATAATATCTCCTTCACAAATTGTAGAAGAAAAAATTAGTAATGAAAAATTATTATTAGAAGTAGTATCTTTAGTAGAAACAGGTATGAAAAATTCAGAAGCAATAAAAACAGTAGCTAAAAAATATAATATCAGTAAACGAGAGGTATATAATTTGTATCATGAGAAATATTAAAGGATTAGTTATTATTAATATTTTAATTGTTATTTCACTTGTAATATTATATTTGCGGCTTTTTTCTGAATTTTATTTGATATTAATTATTTCTATCCTAATGTCTATAAATATTTATTGGATATATCAAAAAAGTAATACTTTTGATGAAAATGAAATTAAGAAAAAAATAATTTTGCATAAAATAAAAAATTCTTTATCAGTAATATTAGGATATAGTGATGCTTATAATGATAATTTAATAACGAAACAACAATTAGATGAGCAATTAAATCAAGAAATAAAAAATGTAATTGATATTATAAAAGAAGAAACGTATAATTCAAAGAAATAGTTTTTATTTGACTAAGAAGTCATCCTGTGCTATACTTGTTTGTAAGATAAATATTAACCTAAAGAGTGGTGGATTTTAATTCTCCGCTCTTTTATGTTGGATAGAAAGAGGTGTGTTATGAATTTAGTTTCTAAAGTAAAAGAAATTGCATTAGAGAAAATAAAAGATACAGAATATAGTTTGTATGATGTTGAATATGTTAAAGAAGGAACAGAATATTTTTTACGAATATATTTTGACAAAAATGGTAATCTGAGTCTTGATGATTGTGTTTTTCTTAGCGAAATTATGGCAGAAGAGCTAGATAATAAAGATTTAATTTCTGATAAGTATTATCTTGAAGTAAGCTCTCCTGGAATAGAAAGAGAGCTAAGAAATATTGAAGAAATTCAAGAATCTATTGGGAAATATATTTATGTAAAAACTTATGAAAAGCATAATAACCAAAAAGAATTTTATGGAGATTTGAAATCTGTAGGTGATGAAAATATAACTATAGAATATCGTGATAAAGCACGAATAAAAACAATAACATTAGGATATAAACAAATTGCAAAAATAAGACTAGCAGTTAAATTTTAGTATTAAAAAGGAGATAAAAAAATGAGCAAGGCTTTGCTTAAAGCAATTGATGTAATAGAAACAGAAAAAGGAATATCAAGAGAAATATTATTTGAAGCTATAGAGATGGCATTATTATCTGCATACAAGAAAAATTTTAATGCTTCAAAAAATGTTAGAGTAGATTTTAATAGAACTACAGGAGAGTATAAGTTTATTATCAGAAAAGACGTTGTAGAAGAAGTTTATGATGATAGAATTGAATATGCTTTAGAAGATGCTCTAAAAGTTAATCCAGCTTATGAAGTAGGTGATATTTTTGAGGAAGTAGATATACCTAGCGATTTTGGACGTGTAGGAGCACAAGCAGCTAAGCAGGCACTTATGCAAAGGTTACATGACGCAGAAAAAGAAATCCTTTACAATGAATATATAGAATATGAAGGGGAAATAAGAGACGGTTATGTTGACAGAGTTGATTCTCGTTATGTATATGTTAAATTAGGTAAAATTGAAGCTATATTAGGAGAGAATGAAAGAGTTCCAGGAGAAGAATATATCCCTCAAACTCCAATCAAAGTTTATATAGCTAGGGTAGATAATCCTTCAAGAGGAAGTAAACCACACGTGTTAGCTTCAAGATCTCATCCAGAATTTATTAAAAGATTGTTTGAACAACAAGTTCCAGAAATCTTTGACGGTATAGTAGAAGTTAAGAGTGTATCTCGTGAAGCGGGAGAAAGAACGAAAATAGCAGTTCATTCAGAAGATAGTAATGTAGACGCTGTTGGATCTTGTGTAGGTCCTTCAGGAAGTAGAGTTAATCAAATTTTAAATGAATTAAATGGTGAAAAGATAGACATAGTACCTTGGGATAAAGACATAGAAAAATTTATAACAAACTCTTTAGCCCCAGCTAAAGTACTAAACATCTCAATAGATGAAGATAATAAAGTAGCTAATGTAGAAGTAGCAGAAGATCAATTATCTTTAGCTATAGGTAAAAAAGGTCAAAATGTACGTCTTGCTGCAAAATTAACAGGTTGGAAAATAGATATAAAAACTACAGAAAAGTAAGAGGAGCATTAATTATGAAGAAAAGAAAAATACCAAATAGAAAATGTATACTTACAAATGAAATGTATCCTAAAAAAGATTTAATAAGAATAGTTAAAAATAAAGAAGGAGAAATTTCTGTAGATATTACTGGAAAAAAATCTGGTAGAGGAGCTTATGTAGTTTCAGATTTAGTAGTCATAGAAAATGCACAAAGTAAAAAATCTTTAGAAAAATTTTTTGGTGTAACATCAGAAGAGATGGAACCAATATATAAAGAAATAATAAGATTAATATATAGAAAGTCGATACCTACAAAGTAATGAAAAAAGCATTGAATTTATTAGGTCTTATGGTAAGAGCTGGTAAAGTAGTTACAGGAGAAGACTTGATAATAAAAAGTATAAGAGAAGATAAACTGAACCTATTATTGATAGCTATAGATTGTGGAAAAAACACAACTAAAAAGCTTTGTGATAAAGCAGAATATTATAATGTAAAAGTTTTAACTTGTTTCACTACGGAAGAAATTAGTAATGCAATAGGAAAAAATAATAGAGTAGCTATAGGAATAACAGACATAGGTTTTAGTAGAAAACTAGTAGAAATAGTGAATCAAGGGGGATTTATTGATGATGGAAAAGATTAGAGTACACGAATATGCCAAAAAAGTAGAAAAATCTTCAAAAGAAATTATTAAATTGTTGAAAGAAAAAGGTATAGAAGTAAATAGTCATATGGCAATGTTGACTGAAGAAGGCTTCAATAAATTGGAAAAAATCTTTAATAAAGAGAAAATTAAAGAAGAAACTAAATCAAAAAATAAAAATAACAAGTCTAACAATGTAGTTGGAGAAACTAAAGAAAAAAGCAAAAATAAAAAGAAAAAAATAAAAAAAGAAAAAAATAGAAAAAATAATAAACAACAGCCTGCTATGATAGAAGTTCCTACAGAAGAAAGTATTAGTGAAGATACTATACTAGTAAAAGAAGGAATGACTGTTGGAGATTTAGCTAATGTTCTTTCTGTTCCAGCTACAGAATTAGTTAAAAAGATGTTTGTTGAATTGAAGATAATGGTTAATATTAATCAATCATTAACATTAGAGCAAATAGAATTAATAGCTATGGATTATGGAAAAGAAATCCAACAAGAAATAGAAATAAATAAAGAAGATTTAGACGTTTATTTTGAAGTAGAAGAAGATGAAAAAGATACTAAAGTTCGTCCACCAATAGTTACAATAATGGGACACGTTGATCACGGAAAGACTACATTATTAGATACAATTAGAAATTCAAAAGTTACTTCAGGAGAAGCAGGGGGAATAACTCAACATATAGGAGCATATCAAGTAAGAGCTAATGATAGAAAAATTACATTCTTAGATACTCCTGGACACGCAGCATTTACTACTATGAGAGCTCGTGGAGCCAAAGTTACAGATATAACTATTTTAGTTGTTGCAGCAGACGACGGTGTTATGCCTCAAACTATTGAAGCAATAAATCATGCTAGAGCAGCAGAAGTACCTATAATTGTAGCTGTAAATAAAATGGATAAGCCACAAGCTAATCCAGAAAAAGTTATGGGCGAATTAGCAGAAAGAGGATTAATGCCAGAAGACTGGGGTGGAGATACTATTTTTGTTTCTATTTCAGCACTTCAAGGAGAAGGTATTGATGAATTGTTAGAAATGGTTCTTCTAGTGGCAGATATGCAAGAAATAAAAGCTAATCCAAATAGATTAGCACTAGGAACAGTAATTGAAGCAAAACTAGACAAAGGTCGTGGGACAGTAGCAACATTATTAGTACAAAGTGGAACATTAAATGTTGGAGATCCTATAGTTGTAGGGAATACATTTGGACGTGTAAGAGCTATGATTAACGACAGAGGAAAAAATATAAAAATTGCTAAACCATCTACACCAGTAGAGATAACAGGATTACAAGATGTACCTAATGCTGGAGATAAATTTGTAGTATTTGGAGATGAAAAAACAGCTCGTCAAATCGGAGAAACTAGACAACAGCAATATATTGAAAGTCAACGTCAAAATAATTCAGCAGTTTCATTAGATACATTATTTGAACAGATGAAACAAGGGGAAATGAAAGATTTAAATGTTATTATTAAAGCAGATGTTCAAGGATCAGTAGAGGCATTAGCTATGTCACTTGCTAAAATAGATGTTGATGGGGTTAATGTTCGTATAATTCATACTGGAGTAGGTGCTATTAATGAATCAGATATTACATTAGCTTTAGCTTCTAATGCAGTAGTTATAGGTTTCAACGTTAGACCAGACAATAATGCAAAACAAATGGCACAGACTGAGCAAGTAGATATAAGATTACATAGTATTATCTATAAAGTAATTGAAGAAATAGAATCTGCTATGACAGGACTTTTAGATCCAGAATTTAAAGAAAAAGTAATTGGATTAGCAGAAGTACGTCAAGTCTATAAAGTTTCTAAAGTAGGAACAATAGCAGGAGCATACGTAACAGAAGGAAAAGTATCTCGAGACGGAAAAGTTAGAGTAATTCGAGATAGTGTAGTAATTTATGAAGGAGAAATAGATACACTACGCAGATTTAAAGATGATGTAAAAGAAGTACAAAGTGGATATGAGTGTGGTATGACTGTAGAAAATTATAATGATATTCGAGAAGGCGATGTTTTTGAAGTGTTCATTATGGAAGAAGTTAACAGATAAGAAAGGATTAATATGTCAGAATTAAGAGCAAATAGGCTTGGAGAACAAATAAAAAAAGAAATAACATATATTTTATCCACTAAAGTTAAAAATCATGATTTAGGATTTTTAACAATAACAGAGGTAAGATTAACAGGAGATTACTCACAAGCAAAAGTTTACTATACTGTTCTTGGTGGAGAAAAAGAAAAACAAAAAACTAAAGAATCACTAGCTAAAATAAAAGGATTTGTAAAATCAGAAGTAGCTAAGAAAATAAAAATAAGAAAATTTCCAGAATTAATATTTACTTATGATACTACTAGTGAATATGCAATGCATATAGAAAGTTTAATAGCTAGTGTTAATAAAGGAGAAAAATAATGTTACAAGTAACAAATTTAGGTTTGCGTTTTGCAGACAGAAAATTGTTTGAAGATGTCAACATAAAGTTTACTAATGGAAACTGTTATGGACTTATAGGAGCTAACGGAGCAGGGAAAACCACATTTTTAAAAATTTTATCAGGAGAAATTGACTCACAACAAGGACACGTATCACTAGGTAAAGGTGAACGCCTAGCAGTTTTACGCCAAAATCATTTTGCATACGAAGAACATAAAGTAATAGATGTAGTAATGATGGGACACGAGAAATTGTGGGATGTAATGAACAAAAAAAATGCAATTTACATGAAAGATCCATTTACAGAAGAAGACGGTATAATAGCAGCAGAATTAGAAGGTGAATTTGCTGAAATGGACGGTTGGAATGCAGAAAGTGATGCAGCTCAATTACTAGAAGGATTAGGTATATCAAGTGATATTCATTACTCTTTAATGAGTGAGCTTGATAATTCACAAAAGGTAAAAATATTGTTAGCTCAAGCTTTATTTGGAAATCCAGATGTGTTATTATTAGATGAGCCTACTAACGGTTTAGATATAGCAGCTATACATTGGTTAGAAGAATTTTTAATAAATTTTGAAAATACAGTAATAGTAGTGAGTCACGATAGACATTTCTTAAATAATGTATGTACACATATTTGTGATTTAGACTTTGGGAAAATACAATTATATGTAGGTAACTATGATTTCTGGTATCAATCTAGTCAATTAGCTAGAAGAATGTTAGAAGATTCTAATAAGAAAAAAGAAGAAAAAATAAAAGAATTACAGGATTTTATTGCACGATTTTCTGCTAATGCTTCGAAATCTAAACAAGCTACAAGTAGAAAGAAAATGCTAGATAAAATTACTTTAGATGATATTAAGCCTAGTAGTAGAAGATATCCGTACGTTAGATTTACACCAGATAGAGAGATAGGTAATGATTTACTAATAGTAGATAATATTAGTAAAACTATAGATGGGAAAGAAGTATTAAAAAATGTAAGTTTTACAGTTAACCCTAACGATAAAGTTATCTTATTAGGAGATGAAGTTGCTAAAACAACTTTATTAAAAATATTAGCAGAAGAAATAGAACCAGATAGTGGAACTATAAAATGGGGAATAACTACTTCTAGAAGTTATATGCCAAAAGACAATACACCTTATTTTGAAGGTCTTAGATTATCACTAGTAGAGTGGCTTCGTCAATATTCCTCTCCAGAGGAAGAGGCTGAGGCATATTTACGTTCGTTTTTAGGTAGAATGCTATTCTCTGGAGAAGAAGCACTAAAAAGAGCACACGTTCTTTCTGGTGGAGAGAAAATGCGTTGTATGTTATCAAAAATGATGTTATCAAAAGCTAATGTAATCTTATTAGACGAACCAACAAATCATTTGGATTTAGAGTCTATTACTGCAGTAAACGAAGGTATAATACAATTTAAAGGGTCTGTATTCTTTACTTCACACGATTATGAGTTTATACAAACAATTGCTAATAGAGTTGTAGAAATTCAAGAAGAGGGTGGAGCAATTAATAAAGAAATGGACTATGAAAATTACCTTAAATTTAAAGGTGTAATTAAGTAGAACATTAATTAACATTTAATAAAATTGTACGAAAGATATAAAACTCTTTCGTACAATTATATAAGTATATTTTATTTAAATATTAAATTCTAGGTTAGAAAATACTTCATTGGTAATATTCACAATAGTTGATATTTCTTCTTTTGAAAATCTATCAAAAGAAATAGAATCAATATCTAGGAGAGCAATAACATTATTGTTTTTTATTATTGGTACTACTAATTCACTATTAGTGCTACTATCGCAAGCTATGTGACCAGAAAATTTATGAACATCAGGTACATATGTAAATTTCTTAGTAGTGTAACAATGCCCACAAACACCCTTATCAAAAGGTATTCTAACACAGGCTACATTACCTTGAAAAGGACCTAGAACTAGATTGTTTTTTTCGTCATCAACTAAGTAAAATCCAACCCAATTTGTATCAGGTAAATATGATTTGTATAAAGCTGATAAGTTAGATAAATTAGCTACTAAATTATTTTCATCAGATAATAAACTTTTTGCCTGAGCAATAAAAATATTTTTATCATTTATAATATTCATAATAACACCTCAAATTACTTTTTTTCAATTATTGCACATAATTGAAAAAAAATAAAGTATTTTAAATAGAAAACGATTACACTTAAAAAATAAA
Source organism: Gemella sp. GH3 (assembly GCF_013415425.1). Taxonomy (GTDB): domain Bacteria; phylum Bacillota; class Bacilli; order Staphylococcales; family Gemellaceae; genus Gemelliphila. The sequence goes on from NZ_JACBYC010000199.1 coordinate 23,117, forward strand.
TATATTTCAATAATTTGTAATAAATTAAATTTGAGAGTTGTTCTTCATATGAATAATTTATTAAGG
>NZ_JACBYC010000019.1 GCF_013415425.1 Gemella sp. GH3
GGCTACATGAAGCCAAACATTGTTTAATCATCATTTATTAAGGCGTTTAATATTTGTAAGTGTTTAACATTAATTCTTGTTTATTAAGGCGTTGATTATGTTCGTTGATAGATTGTTTATGGCTGAATTAAACGATTTAAAGTTTCAATTATTTATACACCAACGTCGTCCCATGCATCTGCTACTTGGTTAGCTGTGTTTTTATCATATAAATCTAAAGCTGATTGATACAGCGCTTCTTTAGCATCACTAAAGTTTGAATTTGAACTTAAATATTCTGTGAGCGCTCTGTAGTAAATTTGTTGTGCTTTACCCTTTCCAATACTACGTATTGTATTGTAAGCTGCTTTGTTTGGAATACCGGAGTTAGTGTGTACACCACCGTTATC
>NZ_JACBYC010000018.1 GCF_013415425.1 Gemella sp. GH3
GGTTAAGACTTATTTGTCGTCTTTGTCTTTTTTGTCGTCGTCTCCGCCACCAGTGTATTCGTTAATTTTATCTTTTGCTTTGTTAACTTGTTCGTTATCGCTATCCTTGAATTTTTCTGCTGCTTCTTTTGCTTTATCCATGAAACTCATAAATAATAGCTCCTTTCGAATTTGAAAAATTATTTTTTGCTTATTAATAAGGTCACTTGCTTTATCTTTGACATTTACAACGAATTCATTCGTTTCGCCATAAGCACTATTTTACGGACCTTCACTTTCAAGTTCTTGGTTGATGGTAGCATTTCCAATTGACTATTTGACGTTAGCTTAAGTTTATTTAAACTTAATTTCGTCTGCCATACTTACTACCTCTTCGATGTATTAATTG
>NZ_JACBYC010000176.1 GCF_013415425.1 Gemella sp. GH3
CCTGTGAAGATGCAGGTTACCCGCGACAGGACGGAAAGACCCCGTGGAGCTTTACTGTAGCCTGATATTGAAATTCGGCACAGCTTGTACAGGATAGGTAGGAGCCATTGAAACGTGAGCGCTAGCTTACGTGGAGGCGTTGGTGGGATACTACCCTAGCTGTGTTGGCTTTCTAACCCGCACCACTTATCGTGGTGGGAGACAGTGTCAGGCGGGCAGTTTGACTGGGGCGGTCGCCTCCTAAAAGGTAACGGAGGCGCTCAAAGGTTCCCTCAGAATGGTTGGAAATCATTCACAGAGTGTAAAGGCATAAGGGAGCTTGACTGCGAGACCTACAAGTCGAGCAGGGTCGAAAGACGGACTTAGTGATCCGGTGGTTCCGCATGGA
>NZ_JACBYC010000017.1 GCF_013415425.1 Gemella sp. GH3
ACTGTATGCCCAATGCCTAATACAAGACCAGTTCCAGATTCAGTTGAACATGTTAGAGAATTAAGACAAAGAATTTCAGAAACAGCTAAAGTACGTGTGTTACCCTATGCATCTATTACCAAAAGACAAGCTGGAAAAGAACTTGTTGATTTCAAAGAGTTAGCACTAGAAGGGGTATTCGCATTTACAGATGACGGTGTAGGTGTTCAACAAGCTAGTATGATGTATGCGGCTATGAAACAAGCAGCACGCGTTAAAAAACCAATCGTAGCACATTGCGAAGATAATAGCTTGATTTATGGTGGCGCAATGCATAAAGGTAAACGTAGTGAAGAACTTGGTATTCCAGGTATACCAAACATTGCTGAATCAGTGCAGATCGCTAGAG
>NZ_JACBYC010000181.1 GCF_013415425.1 Gemella sp. GH3
TTTGGCCTTTTCCTACTGGCGATACTTTTGGTTTATCTGGCGTGTCTGGAGTCTCCGGCGTATCTGGTGTATTTACATCAGTTACCTTAACTGTTACTTCTATTTCGTCTGTTGTTCCATCTGGATACGTTACTACAACTGTTGCTGGTTTATCTCCTGCTGAACTTGTGTCAACTGGTGTTTTGAATGATGCTGTTGTTCCTGTTGGTAAGCTACTAAAGTTTTCTATTGATAATTTAGCATCAGGGGTACCATTTAAATTAACTGTTTGGCCTTTTCCTACTGGCGATACTTTTGGTTTATCTGGCGTGTCTGGAGTCTCCGGCGTATCTGGTGTATTTACATCAGTTACCTTAACTGTTACTTCTATTTCGTCTGTTGTTCCAT
>NZ_JACBYC010000016.1 GCF_013415425.1 Gemella sp. GH3
GCTGATGAGCATGCTACCTGCCGAATGGAATGACTGGATTATTGGCGCTAGACAAGCATTGATTGACCAAAGAGACATTGCGTTGTACGGCGCTCAATATAATGCGGTTGCTCAAGCTGGTAAATCACTAAAACGTTTTGTTAGGCAGAACGAAAGAGAACATTACATTATTCGTGGTCAAGAAGATGAATACGAAAGAATGAAACAGCGTGAGCTAGCTAAAAACAAACGTAAAAGAGAAATACAAAAACAAGGTACTCGCAAGTTCCTTAACAGCTTAAAAACAAGTCATAAAGGAGGTTAGGCATGGAGAAGAATTTTCTGGCTCGTGTTACAGCTATAATCAGTGATTTTAAAAGGAATATGAGAACTGCGCAACGTATGGC
>NZ_JACBYC010000241.1 GCF_013415425.1 Gemella sp. GH3
ATCAGGCAAGCCTGATACTTCGCTAACTACTTTAGCCCCACTATTATCTGTTGTACTAATCGTAATTGGATGGATTGGATTATAAACTTCTGATGATTGATTACTAATCTGTGTAATCGTTGGTCCAGTAGAATCTTTAACTGTAATGACAAAGCTGCTATCTGAAGCATTACCAGTTGAATCTTCAGAATGCACTTGTACAGTCGTTGTACCTATATGAGTAGGTGTACCTGTAATGGTATTAGTAGTACTATCAAATGATAATCCATCTGGCAATCCTGTTACAGTTGTTTTAACCGGATCTGAACTATTATCTGTAACTGTAACGCTAATTGGTGACGTAGGTTTCCCTACTTCTATAGTTGGATTACTGACACTAATCGT
>NZ_JACBYC010000015.1 GCF_013415425.1 Gemella sp. GH3
CGTAACATATTTAGATGTAGATGATACTGGAGCGGTTGATTTAGATCAATTACGTGAAACAATCACAGATAAAACAATTCTTGTATCAATTATGTTTGTTAATAATGAAGTTGGTACTGTTCAAAATATGTATGACATTGAGGACATTATTGCTGAAACTAATGCGTTATTCCATGTTGACGCTGTACAAGCTATTGGTCATTTAGAAATTGACTTTCATGATTTCAAAATTGATACAATGAGTGTAACTGGACATAAATTTGGGGGCCCTAAAGGAGCTGGTATACTCTTAGTAAAGGACCATACTCCGCTTGAATTTAATCAGCTAGGTGGGGAACAAGAAACGAAACGTCGAGCTGGTACAGAGAATGTTCCTCAAATAGT
>NZ_JACBYC010000184.1 GCF_013415425.1 Gemella sp. GH3
GTCTATGACACAAGGTATGATAGGCTACTGGTTAGAAACAGAAATTAACCGTGTACTATCTGAGATTGGAAGTGACAGAGCTGTCGGTACTATTATTACTCGTGTAGAAGTCGATAAAGATGATCCGAGATTTGATCGACCAACTAAACCGATTGGTCCATTTTATACTGAAGAAGAGATGCAAGAATTGAAAGAAGCGCAACCTGAGGCTATCTATAAAGCAGACTCAGCTGGTCGTGGTTATAGAAAGGTTGTCGCATCACCTTTACCAATTTCAATACTTGAACATAAATTGATAAGTACACTTGTTGAACAAAAAAATATCATCATTGCATGTGGTGGTGGCGGTGTACCTGTTATTGAGAAAGATAATACTTATGAAG
>NZ_JACBYC010000014.1 GCF_013415425.1 Gemella sp. GH3
AGACAATGGTATTTTTCTTTATCCCATCAGTGGTAGGTATTATGGATGTAGCTTCTGATATTACGTTAAATTATGTATTATTCTTTATCGTAATTATTATAGGTACATGTGTAGTTGCTTTATCTTCAGGCTTTATAGCTGAAAAAATGGTAGGAAAAGACAAAATAACTAAAGGGACAGATCAGTCATGAATGATTATTTACAAGCCGTTATCATGATATTATTAACAGTCATTTTGTACTATGGTTCTAAGCGACTCCAAGATAAATATAAAAATCCATTATTAAACCCTGCGCTGATAGCATCAATTGGGATAATAATTATACTATTAGTTTTCGGAGTGAGTTACAAAGGGTATATGAAAGGTGGTACATGGATTAACC
>NZ_JACBYC010000112.1 GCF_013415425.1 Gemella sp. GH3
ATTTCTATCTATAATTTTCTGGACTATTTTAACTGTTCCTTTTAATTTTAAAATTTATAAAAATTTTTATTTAGAGAATAATACAGCCAATGATTTAAATATTACTGATGATAAATTACTATTTTACACAGAAAATTTATTAGATTATCTAAAAGGTAATGGTTCTTTAGACGCTAATTGGTTTACAAAAAAAGATATATTACATATGATAGATGTTAAAAACATTTATTCAACAAGTTTTTATTTTACAACTGTTATAACTATATTATTTTTATTGTCTACATTTATATTATTATTTTTAGATAAACATTATTTACCTAATATAACTAAAAAATTCAAATTATCGTTTGCTATTTTTATAGTTGTTTTACTTTCAATAACATTAATAGTAAGTATAAATTTTAATTATTTTTGGATTAAATTTCACGAAGTCATTTTTACAAATGACTTATGGCTCCTTTCTCCCGAAGAATCCAATTTGATTAAAATGTTTTCTGAGAATTTTTTCTATTCTCTAGTAACTAAAATAATCATCATTATATTAGTAATATTTTCAAGCTTAGCAATAATAAACTTTATATTAACAAAAAAGTTAAAAATTAAAAAATAATTGTTATTGTGTTATAATTATTAAGTTAATTTATTTGAATTTATGAAAGGAGATATAATGAACGAGCAAAAAAATAATAAATCTGTAATAACAGATGAAAAAGTTATCTTTCGTATTTGTGATGAATGTCTAGGCGTAAATCTTAGAACACTAATTCCTAAATTACAAAAAAAAGCACCTAACGCTGAATTTATTATAGGATGTCAATCTTATTGTGGTCCAGGAAGAAAGCAAACTTTTACATTAGTAAATAGCAGAATTTGTATTGCCGATACAGAAGTTGAATTAATGCCCTTAGTAGACGAAAAATTAAGAGAAAAGGTTTCTGCCGAAGACGCGGAAAAATATAGAAAAAGAATGCAACGTAGATTAGAAAGAACTTTTTATTTCGTTGTTCCCGAAAATACTACAATTAAATTAAACGAAAATTTTGAAGTTAACAAAGAAGATGTCATCGCAAGAAAAGCTAGCGTCTCTTATTTGGATAAAGTTCAAATATCTTCTAATGTTGATACAACTACTAAAGGAGAATACGAAGTAGTATATTCTGTAGAAATAGATGGCAAAAATTATGTAAGAAGGAGAATAATAACTGTAGACTAATGGGTAAATTTGAAGAATATAATAAAAAATTATCATCTATCATATTAGCTTTAATGAATATAGCTTTATTATTAGTTGCTCTAGCTCTATGTGTTCTATTATTCTTTGAAGCTTGGAAAATAGTTAAACTTAGTATATATCCACAAGATAATAATACTTTTCGTTCTATTATAGAAGAAATAATAGTATTTTTCTTATACTTTGAGTTTATAGCTTTAATAGTAAAATACTTTAAGAGTAAATCACATTTCCCTTTAAGATATTTTATTTACATAGGTATCACTGCAATAATAAGATTAATTATAATTGATCATGACGTAGCATATAACACTTTGGTTTGGGGAAGCTCCATTTTTCTTCTATCATGTAGTCTTGCTATAGTTAATAAGTTTGTTAAACACGATTAAATCTACAAAAATTATAAGTATTTAAGAAGCTTTGAAAAACGCTTTACATTTTTACTATCTATGATATAATAAAGTTATACAAAGATAGGAGGTATCTTATTATGGAAAATAAATATTCTAACATTTTGGTTGCAGTAGATGGTTCTAAACAAGCTGAATGGGCATTTAGAAATGCAGTTGCTATTTCAAAGAGAAATGAAGGATCTAAATTATTTATAGCTTCTGTTATCGATTCTACTATAGCGACTTCTGGACTTTCTGATCCTTATATTTTTAATTCTTTCTACAAAAAAACGAAAGAATTAGTTGAAAGTTATGTTCGTGTTGCTAAAGAATCTGGACTATCTAATGTAGAAGGAATAGTTGAACAAGGTGTCCCTAAAGTTGTTCTTAGCGAAGATATAGTTGAAGAGAAAAATATTGATTTAATTGTATGTGGATCTTCTGGTTTAACAGGGTTCAAAAGAATGATTATGGGTTCTGTTTCTGAAGGAATAGTACGTTACGCAAAATCTGATGTAATAATCATAAAACAACAATCTATACCTAAAGATTTCACTCCAGAAGTTGCTTTAGAATTCCAAAAAGAAGACTAATAAATAGATTTAAAAAAAGAGAAGATTTGTAATCTTCTCTTTTTTGCTATTTCTCACAAATATAAATGATTCTTTCTGAATCATTATAATTTTTATTTTCTTTATCAAAATCACAAAAATAATCTTTTATTTTAAATCCTGTAGACAATAAAATCTTATTAATATCAGATATATTATACGTTCTTTGCTTTTGAAATTCATAAACTTTTTTATAAAGATTATTTTTATCTTTTATAAAGAATGTTATCTCACTTTCTACCTCTAATACATTTTCCGTATCGTATGTAAACCATATGTAATTTATATCGTCGTCTTCGTAAGCATATAATTGTGTATCAATCATTTTATTAATTTTATGGGGTGTATGTATGTCAAATACAAAAATACCTCCATCTTCCAAACTGTCAAAAACATTTTTTATTGCTCTTTCAAATTGCTTAATATTATCTAAATAATTTAAAACATCAAAAGCACTAACTACAAAATCAAAAGTTTGATTAATATTTTTAATATCTAATAAATCCATAGCAATATAACTAGCTTTAGGATATTTATTACTGGCAAGCGATAGCATTTCTTCACTCTTATCAATTCCGTATACTTTTCCATAATTAGCTAAATGTTCTATTAATGCACCGCTACCACAACCTAAATCAAGAATTAGTAAATCTTTCTTATCTACTAATTCTTGATCTATAATATTTTTATAAGTAGCGTAATCAACATCCATTAACTTATCATACACAATACTTAAATTTTTATACATTTATTAAACCTCTTTAATAGGGTGTTTTTCAAATAAATTATCAATTTGATAGTACTCTCTATCATCTCTAGTCATAATATTAACTATTACATCTCCTAGGTCTATAAGCACCCATTTGGCCTCTCTTATTCCTTCCATGCTGTATATAGGTTCATCTAATTCTTGTATTTTTTCCTTAACTTCATTAGCTATCGCCTCTACTTGACGGTTTGTAGGAGCGTGACACACAACACAGTAATCATACAGCATTCCTGCATTAGTCAAATCATAAGCTACAATATCATACCCATGTTTTTCATCACAAGCATCTACTACTGTCGTTAATATTTTCTCTACTGTCATTTGTTCTCTCTTTCTCTAAAAAATTTATTACAATATTCTAAATATTAAATTACTAAGACAATTATACACTGAACTATTTACAAAATCAATATATTAACTGCTTTACTCCTAGTAAGTATGTTATATAAATTAATAAATTTAAAAATATATGAACTCTACTTTTAAATTAGTAACAAATATTAATTTTAATTTTTTTATTTATGAAAATAGCTAGAAGAAAATCTTCTAGCTAAAATAGATTTTTAATTACATTAAATTTATGATAACCAAGAGAAGAAACTACTTATTATAGCTATATTGAAGAAGTCTATAAACAGTGCTCCTACTATTGGCAATACAAAAAATGCTAAGTTAGAATATACGTATTTATCACTAACACTTTGCATATTGGCTATTCCATTTGGAGTTGCTCCTAAACCAAATCCTATATGCCCAGAAGATAACACTACAGCATCATAGTTGCTTCCCATAACTTTATAAGTTACAAAATAACAATAAACAAAAGCAAGAATAGCTTGTGATAATAGTAATATACTTAAAGATCCGGCTACCCCAGATAATTCCCATAATTTCAATGTCATCATAGCAATTCCTAAAAATATATTCAAAGATACATCTTCCAAAATTCTTATTTCTTCGTAGTGAACATCAAATTTCGAAGTATAGTCTGAAATATTTCTAATAATAGCTGCTATTAACATAGGACCTATATAACTAGGGAAACTTAAATATTGATTTAAAAATGTAGACAAATAACTTCCTAAAAACATAGAAAACAAAATAATGAAAAATGCTTTAGCAAAATTATCACCATCTAATTTTTTAATATTATTATCGAATAAAAACTCATCATTTTTTAATTTATCTACAGATGAATTTTCTGTTTTAATGTCTATTTTTTTTCTTTTTATTAATGAGTTAGCTAATGGTCCTCCTAATGTAGACCCTGCTATTAAACCAAAAGTTGCAGCAGCTATCGCTATACTTTGAGCTCCACTTATTCCCATATCTTCAACAATAGGAGCCATTGCCGCAGCAGTTCCATGACCTCCTGTCATAGCTATAGAGCCTGTTAATAAAGATAAAAATTCATTAATACCTAAGATTTTACCTACTCCTAATGCTACAACATTCTGTAGGACAACTAACCCTATAGTAACGAATAAAAATAAACCTACCTTTTTTCCTCCAACTTTCAACAATCGCCAACTAGCATTAAAACCTATACTAGTAAAAAATACAGTCATAAAAAATTTTTGTAATGTTGTATCAAAATTAAAACTTAGTATATTTAGCCTATTTAACAATAAATGAATAATTGAAAACAAAAATCCACCTATAACTGGCGATGGAATACAATATACTTCAAAAAACTTAACCTTTTTTCTTAGTATTCTTCCTACAATTAAAACTATAACAGATAGACCTATAGTTTGAATCATATCCATACTAATAGTATACATTGTCAATAATATACCTCCTTACATAATTTTTCTTTATTATAATAAATTATAAAATTCTATACAAATACACGTTATTTTTTCTTACAAGATTATAATTAATAAAATAAAAAATAGTGGCTTTTCTCTAGAATAAATTCTTTAATGAACCACTATTTTTATTTTAAAATTATATAAAAATATTTTATATATATACAATATTAGTCAATTACAGATACTTTAATAAAGTTTGTTGTACCTACACTACTCTTAGCTGTATTAACAGGTATACCTCCTGTTATAATAATCGCATCATCTTTCTTAGCATATCCTGCCTCAATAGCTATTTCTTTGGCTGTATCTAGCATATTATCAGTAGAAGTTACTTGGTGTGAAACTTTTGCTTCTACTCCCCAAACTAAACTTAAACTTCTTGCAACTTTTTCACTAGGAGTTACAGCTAATATTGCAGCATTAGGTCTATATTTAGATATTAATCTTGCAGTTTGACCAGATTCTGTATAAGTTACTATTGTGTGTAAATCCAAGTTAAGAGCTGTATATCCTACAGAAATTCCTATTGCGTTTGTTATATCTTTTCCTTGAACTTTTTTAGCACGTTTTTTGATTATAGTTGAATAATCTTGCATATCTTCTGCACGTTGAGCTATTGTTGCCATAGTTTCTACAGATTCTACTGGATAAGCTCCTGCTGCAGATTCTCCTGATAACATAATTGCATCTGTTCCATCAAATATTGCATTAGCTACGTCTGATACTTCTGCACGAGTTGGACGAGGATTTTTCTGCATTGAATCTAACATTTGAGTAGCTGTTATTACAAATTTACCAGCTTTGTTACAACGACGAATTATATCTTTTTGAATAATAGGTACTTCTTCTGCTGGTACTTCAACTCCTAAATCTCCACGAGCAATCATTATCCCATCAGAAACTTCAATAATTTCATCAATATTATCTATAGCTTCTTGACACTCGATTTTAGGTATAATTTGTACATATTCACAACCTTCTTCTTTTAGAATACGTCTTACTTCTAAAACATTTTCTTTTGTACGAACAAATGATGCTGCTACAAAATCAATATCTTGAGAACATCCAAATCTTATATCTTGCTCATCTTTTTCTGTAATACCTGGTAATTTTGTAGAAACTCCTGGTACATTTACACCTTTTTTATCTTTTAGCACTCCGCCATTTTGAATAGTTGTATAGATAAGACCTTTTTCTACATCTACTTTATTTACTGTAAGACCGATTAGTCCATCATCAAGTAAGATAGTATCTCCTTCTTTTACATCATGAACTAACTCTTGATAAGTAATAGAGAATTTTTCTGGAGTTCCTAAGACTTCTTTCATAGAAACTACAACATCTTTGCCTTTTTCTAACAAGATAGCTCCATTTTCCATTTGATTAGTTCTAATTTCTGGACCTTTAGTATCTAGTAAGATAGCAAGATTTTTTCCAGCTTCTTCTCTAACTTCTTTTATAGTTTTTATTCTTGCAGCGTGCTCTTCATAATTACCATGTGAAAAATTAAGACGACATACATTCATTCCTAATTCTAACATCTGTGTTAAAGTTTCTTTTGATTCTGATTTTGGTCCTATTGTACAAATAATTTTAGTCTTTTTTGTCATTTTATTAACTACCTCTTTACAAAATTTTTTATATTATATTTAGTATATTATTTTATATATTTGTATTAACTATATTGATAATTGTTTTGATACTTCATACATTTCTAAATCTACTGTATGTGTGTCTTCGAAAACATCTTCAAACTTAGTACTAGTTAAACGATTATTTTGGATACCTACCGCTCTTCCAGATGATCCAGCTAACAATAACTGTACAGCGTAGTTTCCTAATCTAGAAGCAAGTACTCTATCCATTGCACTAGGTGTTCCACCTCGTTGAATATGACCTAAAATAGTATATTTAACGTCTTCGTTATATTTTTCTTTCATAATCTTAGCTAGTTCTGGAGCAGACATAACTCCTTCTGCTAAAACTATAATAGAGTGTTTTTTCCCACGTGATTCAGCATAACGAACACGTTCCATAACTTCGTCTATATCTTCTGTTTTTTCTGGGATTAGTATAGATTCTGATCCTCCGGCGATACCTGCCATAAGAGCTAAATCACCTGCATTACGTCCCATAACTTCTATAATAAACGTTCTTTCATGGCTCGAAGCCGTATCTCGAATTTTATCTATAGCATCAATTATCGTATTTAGGGCAGTATCAAATCCTATAGTAAAGTCTGTTCCATTAATATCATTATCTATAGTACCAGGAACCCCTATAGTTTTGATATTCATTTCGTTACTTAGTGCCATAGCTCCTCTATAAGAACCATCTCCTCCTACAACTACTAAACCATCAATTCCTAGTTCTGTTAAGTTTTTGATTGCACCTTTTCTTACTTCCGGATTAGCAAATTCTGGTAAACGTGCTGAATAAAGAAATGTTCCTCCTCTATTGATAATATTACCAACATCTCCTAATTCTAACTTTTGTATATTACCAGCTACCATACCTTTGTATCCCTGATAAATTCCATAAACTTCTAAACCATTGTAAATAGCTGTTCTAACGACCGCTCGAACAGCAGCATTCATACCTGGTGCGTCTCCACCACTTGTTAAAACTGCAATTTTTTTCATTTTAAAATACCTCTTAAAATTTTATTATACGTATACTACAATAACATACTTTTAATAATTTTTCTAGTAAAAACACAAAAAAAATTGTTTAAATTTGTTTGTTTGCACTTTACTTATAACTCACTTTAATAGACTTGTTAGGGTATTTTTCTAAATAATTTCTAACAAATAAATGTTCGTTTCGGACAAATAATATTGTAGTATAATTATTTTTATTTTTAAAAATACATATTAACTCTACGTTTCCATTTGGTACAATATAACTTTTTATAAAACTTTCATTCTCATTATCCACTAGAACATAAATTTGTTTGATATTATTCAAACAGTATTCTTCATAGTTCTTTAATGTCGACATTTTTTCCAAAATATATTGCATCTTATTATTTCTAAATTGTGGCTTTAAAGATAATACTAAAAATGAATGTCTCTTCAGTAAAGAACGTGCATACTTATATACATTAGGAAAAACCGTTACAGAGTAATCCATCATACCATCATTAACAGTTAAAAACGCCATAGAATCTCCTTTTTTCGTTGTAATTTCTTGTATAGATATTACTTCTACATAACTATCCGCTTCTTTATCTGATATATATTTTAATGGTAAGTAATAATATTTTTCTTTATCAACTTGTACAGGATGTTTCAAGAAATATGTACCTGTTACTTCTTTTTCCATTTTAATTTTCTCTTGTACAGTATAGTCTTCTACTTCTTCTACTTTAAGAGTTAGTCCGCTAATACTACTTATTGCAAGACGCACTTCTCCTATATTATCTCTATTATCATTATAATATTCTTTTACTTTATTCATTAAAGTTGCTCTATTGTAACCAAAACTGTCTAATGCTCCAGATTTTACCAAAGAAACTGCTGCTTGATAATCTACTTTCTTTTCCATTCTTCTCAAAAAATCATCTATATCTTTGTATTTACCATAATTTTTTCTATCATTGACTATCTCACTAGCAGAACGCCAACCTACATTTTTTATAGATATTAAAGAAAATATTATATTATCTTTAAATACTGTAAAATTAACCTCACTAATATTTACATCAGGTTTCAATAAGTTTATTCCTACATTATTCAACTCTTGTTTATACTCATTAATTTTTTTTTCGCTATTTATAACATTATTTAGCAAAAAGTTCATAAAATATTTTGTATAATATACTTTCAAATAAGCTAATTTATAAGCTAGCATACTATAAACGACAGCATGCGATTTATTAAATCCATAATTAGCAAAAGTTACAATGAGATTAAATATTTTCTTCGCAACATTTTTATCATATCCTGATTTTACAGACTTATCTATAAATATTTTGCCATACTTCTCTAAATCTGATTTTTTCTTTTTACTAACTGCCCTTCTCATATTGTCAGCTTCTGACAATGTCATATGAGCAAAATTCACAGCTATCAACATTATTTGTTCTTGATAAACTATAACTCCGTAAGTATCTTTTAATATTTTTTCTAACTTAGGATGTGGGTATTCAACAATCTCTTCTTTATTTTTCCTTTTAACATATGTTTCTATCTGTGCCATAGGCCCTGGACGATACAGAGCATTCATTGCTACTATATCATTAAATTCAGTAGGTTTAAGGATACGTAATTTTTCTTTCATACCACTAGACTCAAACTGGAATATACCCTCCGTTTTTCCACTACTAAACAATTCATAAACTTTGTTATCTTTATAACTTATATTGTCCAAAGAAAAACTAGAATCAAGTTTCTTTATTTCCTTGACAATATTATCTACCATTGTTAGATACCTAATACCTAGGAAATCTATTTTCAATAATCCAATATATTCCAAATCATCCATAGTCCATTGTGTTAAGTATTTTGTAACATTTGCATTTTCTAATGCTGTATATTCAATTAAGTTTTTATTATCACTTATTACAACTCCTGCTGCATGCACGGATTTATTTCTAGGTAGATTCTCTAAACTACACGCAACTTTAAACCAGCGACTATTTTGCTCTGAACTATTTACAAAATCTCTTAATTCCACATTATTATCGTAACATTGCATTAATGTTTTATCTGAACTAAGTAAAGTACTTATTAACTTTAGATTCTTATCTGAAAATTGTAATATTCTAGCACTTTCTCTAGCTGCACTTTTCGTCTGGAAAGTCGTAAATGTAATGATTTGAGCTACTTTTTCAGAGCCATATTTTTTCTCAACATATTTAATTACTTCATCTCTTCTTGTATCTTGAAAATCAATGTCAATATCAGGCATAGAAATTCTATCTTTATTCAAGAATCTTTCGAAAATTAAATTGTATTCTAGCGGATCTGCTTCTGTAATATTTAACAAATAGCACACTAAACTTCCCGCCGCACTTCCACGTCCTGCTCCTACATATATACCATTATCTTTTGCATATTTAATAAAGTCATAAACTATAAGAAAATAATCAACAAATCCCATATCTTCTATAACTTTCAACTCGTACTCAAAACGTTTTTTGTAAATATACATATCTTTTCCTACTAATTTTTGCTTAGCTCCTTTTAATACTAGATATGTTAGATACTCTATACTAGACTTATCCTTAAATATATTTTCATTATCTCCATAAGTATATTTAGGAAGATGGTATCCACCAAAATTCAATTTATAATTAATTTTTGATATTATATTATTTTGCTGTATTAAAGCTCTATTTATAATTTCTTTATCTTTTGCATTTACTATATTATTGTATAATTTTACAAAATCTTCGTTAGTATAAACAAATTCATTACCAGTAGTTGTAATTAAGTCATCAATATTTAATTTACTATTTTTCTTAATCGCTCTAGCTACAATAAGCGGTTGATAATTATCAAAGTTTAAATAATAACTAGCTTTAGTGTAAACTACATTTTTTATATCATAATAAATATCACAATTATAACTTTCATTATATCCAAAGTAATAGTCAAATCCGTTTAATTCATTTATTATATCTTGAACTCTATTTATTGATTTAATTTCATCTGGAATAATTATTGTACACTCATTTTTATAAGGTTTTAATTCTCTTAGCAATTCTTCCAAATAAAATTCAGCTTCATCAGTATGTAGACGTGTTGATATGCGTAATAGAATTTGAAACATTTTCTCGCTACGACATAATATATTAATACGCAGAAAACTTAATTCATAACTTACTTTAGTTTCTAATGCATGTATTAATTTAATATTATATTTTTGAGCATAGCGATAGCTTTTTATAGCAGCGTGCATATTAGGATCAGTTATGCACAACGCATCTATTCCATTATTTTTTAATTTTAAAAACAATTCTTCCAGTTTTATAGTACTATTTAATAAATCATAACAGCTATGCACTTCCAAATTATAATATTTCATAAATTCCACGTCCTTTCTCTAATAAATTATACTATATAGAAGCAGGCTTTTCAAAATTATAATTTAAATAAAAAAAGAGTAGTATGAATTTATCATATTACTCTTTTTTGTTTTAAAACTATTTGTTTTTATCTTTTTCTTCTATAAAGAACGGCACTTAATAATAACATACCTAATCCTGGTATAGAAGTATTCATCAATGTAACTCCTGTATTAGCTAATTTTCCTTTAGAATCTAGTGCTAAAAGTTGTCCACCTTTGTAGCCACTTCCTTGTGAACTTAAACTAGAAATATTACTTTGCTTATGTAAATTATTATCTTCTTGTGGCAATATTCCTTCACTAGACCCATCTTCATAAATTTTTATTAATTTAAGATTATTAAAATTATATACAGGTAACGCATCTTGACTTCCTAAATCTTGAGATATTGATGCCATTACAGGTACATAAACGTTAACACGAGTTTTTAATATGCCATCTTTACTAATAGAATTTTTATCTACTGGATAACTAATAACTTTTGGATAAGCTGTTCTATTAGGAAAGGCTACTTTATATACATCAAAGAATTTATCTATCTCAGAAGTTGAATAATAGCTTAATACATTAGCTTGATGTTTCATTCCATTTTCGTAGTATTGCAAGTTCCCTAAATATCCTCTTTGATTCAAGAATGTCAAAGGTGTAAAAGTCAGTTCTATTCTATATTTTCCATCTTTTACTATCAGCTTAGCTGGCTTAAGTATCGCACCATCAGACATAGACAACTTACTTTCTGTAGTATAATTACGTATTTCTACCCCTATGCTATATTCTCCATCAGCTAAGTTTCTAATATCTAATTTTGAGTTGTTTTGCTCATTTTTATTATCTTGAGCTGTCCCTACTTTTATAACTCTAGTTACAGGTTCTTTAACAACTTCTTCTGAAATTAATTCTTCTCTTATAAATTTATCATTTTCAAAATATTGGCGTTTAATTATCTTCTTCTCACCATTAGTTCCCTCTATTTCTACCTTAGTTTCGCCTTCTTTTAGCTCATCAGTTTTTACTATTTTAGTTTCAAAACCTATTTTTTCTAATTCTACTTTATCTTCTGTAGTAATCTTTTTAGGTTTATCTATATTTGATTTGATAACAAATTTAGCTTGTGGCTTAGCTCCACCCATACCATCATTACCTAAACGCATATCATAGCTATTTTTTACTTCTTCATTCAATTCAATCAATAATTTTTTATCGAACAATGCTGTTTTTCCAGTAGAATCACTGTCTTCGTACTTAAGAATTGAATGTACGGCTAATTTTTCTTTATCTAATTCTCCCCTAAAGAAATCTAGTTCTGTTAAATGCGCACGTGTTCCAAATATTTCCATAGTTTTTAAGTTTACTTCTAAATATGCTTTTCCATTAGTATAGATTAACTTAGCATTTTTATCAAAAATTCCACTAGCCATTGATTCTATCCCTGGTCTAGAATAATTCTCAATCATAAAATCTACATTTTGAACTTTATCTCTATATTGTAAATTTGATAATTGCTGTTCTAGTTGCTCCGCTATACTTTTATCTAATATATTATTATTCAAACCATTCTTCAACTGTGTAATAGTTTTTAATTGTTCATCTGTTATTAATTCTTTTAAAATTTGATTTTCCGCACCATTTATTAACGATTTAGCTTTTCTCTCTATTAAATCGCTATTATCTTCTACATTTTCTATAGACTTTATAGCTTTATTAAGTTGTTCTAAGGTACGTAAAACATTATCTAATCTAGCTGATTTCACTCTTGATAAAAGTTTTTCAGCTGATTTTATTTGTTGATCTAATTTTAATTTTTCATCAGAAGTAGGAGCATTTTCTAAAACATTTTTAGCTTTTTCTACTGTAGATTTCAATTTATCCAATTCTTGTTTTAATAATTCCGCATTATTAGCAGTTGCTATAACATAATAACCTTCTTGTTGGTTAATATCAAAAATAAATTTATTTGAATATTTAGAAATTGTCGTTGGAATCGGCTTTAAGCTATGTGTTTGCATATCATAAATATATACTTGCTTATCTTTATTATCTGTAAAGTCTGCGATTTCTAATTTTAATAATGGATTTTTATCTGCATTCCAGCCGTCTTTATATTTAGGAGTATATTTACTACTATCTTTTTTATTAACTACAGATATTTTTTTAACCTCTACATATGTTAATCCTAATTTTTTAGTAGCATCTTCAAACATTTTCTTGTAATTATCCTGCACGTTTTCAATTGATAATGTAGCATCTTCAGTTAAATTATAAGTATTATTAGATGTTAAGAATGACGAATAAGTATTTCCTAATATATTAATATCTACAGGAACTTGGTCTATATGATATTGAGAAAATGGTAAAACATATTCTTTAGTTTCAGAAGACTTAGTTCCATCAGAATTAAATCCTTTAACTTTTACAACAACATCTCCTCCATTTTTACTAAAGTTAGGAATATCTTCTAAAGGACTTACAAACATTCTAAATAAACTAGAAGGTAGTGTTGCATCTGAGCTCTGAGACCTTAAATCTGCTCCTTTCGAACTCATAGTTGGTTCACTTCCATCCAAAGTATATTTTACATAGCGTAAATCACTTTGAGTTAATCCTAAACGTTCAAATTGAAGCTCTACTGCATATTTACCATCAGCTAATTTGAATTTTCTATTGTTATCTGCTGTATATGGAGAATAGATTTTTCCATTTTTTTCATAATCAAAAGGTAATTTTTCTATTGAACTATCTTTTAAAGCTTTACCAAATTGGTCAACACGTAGTAGCTTTGGTGCTTCTACTTTTTTTGTATCGTCTTCTATTGCTTTATCACCTAAATTAATAATTCCGTATGATATACTAGTAGTTCCTGTATGAACATTAAGTTGTGTTTCTCCAAATAAATATATATTCTTACCATCTTCTAAAGGAATTAATACCTCTGAAATTTCATAATGTTCTCCAGATTCTACTACTTTACTTTCTAATTTAGTTCTATTTTCTGAGCCATCGTAATTGTAAAATACGTTCCAAAGTCCATTATCGTACAAATGTTCAGCTCCCCACTTCTGCTTACTATAATATCTAACTTTTAAAACTTTTTTTCCATTATCATTTATTACAGTGGCTACCGGATCTACTGCTCTACGAACACTAGTTTTACTAGGCGATTCATCTTTTGTACTAATATTTACTAGTGAAACTTCCTCTTTATGTTCTACTTTTGGAGTTTCTGGAGTAGGATTACTTTCTTCTTTCTTAGAATCCTCATTCTTTGGTTCTTCATTATACTTTTTTATTAACTTTAAAGAAGAAAAATCATATTCTATAAAAGCGTCTTGATGTCCTAGAGGCTGTGATATACTTGCCATTACAGGTACAAAAACTCCTATCTTAGTACTAAGAATATTATTTTGAATATTTTCTTTACTTATAGGGTATTCAAAAACTTTAGGATAAGCTGTACGATCTGGGTATTCTTTTTTGTATACTTCAAATGCAGAATCTTTTTCTGCTTCAGTATAATAAGATAATATCTCAGCTTGTTCTTTTACGTTATTTGAATAATAATATAAATTTCCTAAATAGCCTTGAGTATTAAGAAAATTTATAGGTATAAATTTAACTTGTACTTTGTACTCTCCATTTCTAACTATTAATTTCGCAGGTTTTTCTGTTGCCCCATCTGCCATAGAAAGTCCTGTCCCATCAGCTTTTTTTACAGAGAAATTTAAATTGTATTCTCCATAAGCTAAATTTTTATAATCCAAAGAAGCTGTATCATTACTACTTTCTACTGCATTTGTGATATTTATATCACTTAAAGATTCATAAGCAAGACCTGTACTTAAAAATAATGCTCCCGTTATTCCTATTGTTAAAATTTTGTTTCTTTCCATATTATTTATCTCCTTTTTTATATTACCATGTTTTTATTATATTATTTATTATTTCTATATTCGTATCATACAACTCTCGTAAAATATCTTTATTACAAAATTCTTTAGAGTTTCCTGTCTTAAAAATATTTCCATCTTTTATAGCAATTATCTTATCACTATAACTTATAGCTTGATTTATATCGTGTAAAACCATCACTATAGTTTTATTATATTTTCTATTTAAAATTAATATTAAATCCAAAAGTGATTTTTGATACTTAATATCCAAATAGCTAGTAGGTTCATCTAATATTAAAACATCTGTATCCTGAGCTATGGCTAGCGCTAAAAATACTCTTTGTTTTTGTCCACCAGATAATTTGGACACATAAATGTCTTTTAAATTTCCTAAATTCGTCACATTTATTGCGTGATTAATCATCAAAAAATCTCTATCACTAAACTTGCTAAACAATGTTTTTTGATACGGTAATCGCCCGTAACTAATCAAATCATTTACAGTTAATTCTTCTGGTGCAATATTATTCTGATAAACTATAGAAATTTTTTGAGCTAATTCTTTTTTTGTATAGTCATTCAAATCTCTATCATCGATAATAACTGTTTTCTTCTTTACTTTATTGATACCCGCTAAAATCGATAATAACGTACTTTTCCCACAACCATTTTTTCCTATAATTGTTGTTATTTTACCTTTTTCTATACATAAATTTAGATCTTTAAAAACTTGATTTCCCAAGTAATCAAAAGATAAATTTTCAATTTTTATTATCTTATCCATAGTTACTCTCCTTTTTTAATAAAATTAAAAATGTTGGACCTCCCACTAATAGCATAATGACATCAGCTGGAATCTCTATCGGACTAAATAAAACTCTTCCTAAAGTATCAAATAATAGAAAGATAAATCCACCCAATAAAGCTGTAAAAGGTATAGTAACTACATGATTTTTTCCTATAATAATTTTTGAAATGTGCGGGACTATTAAGGATAAAAATACAACTACTCCTACAACACTAGTAGCTATTGATGCTAATATTATCGCCAAAAAAGATAATATTGTACGAATTAATTGAACATTTATACCAAGCGATAAAATATCTCTATCACTCAAGAAAAATATATTACAAATTTTATACAACATAAAAGTAATTATAATGAAAATAGGTACCCAAAATATTAATAACTTAACATCTTCAAAACTTTTCATTCCTAGTGTTGCTCTTATGTTTATACTTGTTGTTGAG
This sequence comes from Gemella sp. GH3, assembly GCF_013415425.1. Classification (GTDB taxonomy): domain Bacteria; phylum Bacillota; class Bacilli; order Staphylococcales; family Gemellaceae; genus Gemelliphila. Next base: position 16,028 of record NZ_JACBYC010000112.1, read on the forward strand.
TTACGTAGATATTGTATTAAAATCAATACACCTGTAAAAAATGAATTAATAGCTATTCCTACCAAAATTACACTAACGCTACTTTTCATATTTTTTGAGCAAATATAAATTAATATATATCCAAAAATACCTCCCATTATGGAAAGTATAGATTTATAAAAAATAACATTCGGCATCAATATCAAGCCAATATAAAGAAATAAGTTTGCTCCACTAGATATTCCTATAATACTTGGATCTAACAAAGGATTACGCAAACTTGTCTGCAAAAGTAATCCACTAACTCCTAAAGCAGCACCTGCTAATAAAGATATTGCTATTCTAGGAATTCTTAAATCAACTATATAGTCTATATTATAATTCCCAAATATACCTTGTAATAACTCGGAAATGCTAATTTTTATACTGCCTGATAAAAGCGAAAATATTACAGTAATAACAATCAAACTAATAATTATAAAAAATGATAATTTTACTTTGAATTTCCCCATAATTATCACCTACTTATAAAATATTTCCTCTAATTTAATTAATCCTTGTGTATAATTAAACTGAGCAGTCATTCCAAATATATTGTAATCAAGATCTATAACTTTATTATTTTGTTTTGCAGAAAATTGATTCCAAACTTTATTATTTTCAAATTCATCTTCAAACATTTTCATTACTACATCTGGTAAAGCATGCGCAGCTCTCAAAATATAATCTGGATTTTGACTTAATAAATATTCCATATTGACCTGTTCAAATTCTTTATCACTTTTTACTATATTTTCAGCTCCTGATAATTTAACTAAATTCCCTACATAAGAATTCTCTGTTGCTACCACATAACTACTTGGAAGTCCCATTAAAACTAAAACTTTAGGTTTCTTTTTATCAGATATTCTATTATTGTAATCTTCAAAAAACTTGTTTTTCTCATCAATAAGTTTTTCATATTTATCTTTTTTATTATATTGTGTAGCAAATTCTTCTGTTATGTTGTATAAAGAATCTACACTTCGTAAATTAACATATTTATGAGGTATATTATGTTTTAATAATCCTTCATCTAACCAGTCAGCCAAACTATCTGGAATATAAACCATAGTAGGATTAATAGATTTTAATACTTCCATATCTGGATTCATAGGTAACCCTATACGATAAACATGGTTATAATTTTGAGGTAATTTTCCTGAATTAGTTGATGGTACTCCTGCTAATTTAAGTTCCAATTCATCAGCAAGTTGTGCCAAAGCAACGGAATTCATAACTATCCTCTTACCTTGTTCTTCATCTGCTCTTTTATCTTTATTTATCCCTTTTAAGTCCAAAGTGCTATTAAACGCTTTATCTGCTATATCTTTTTCTATATTGACTTCTTTTTGGCTAGAACAAGATGATAAAATAAACAATGTTAATAATAAAACTATATATTTTTTTATATTATTTTTCATCTTTATCTACCTTATGAGTTCTTTTTCTAATAATATATACACCTACGCCTACTATAAGTATAGTGAATAGTGAAGTAATAATATAGTAAATTTTATTGTTAGATTTTTTTTCATCAATTATCTGCATTCCATCGACTGATCCCTTAGCTATAGAATCAGAATTAACTTCAACAAAAAATCTAACTGGTCTATTCATAGGCTCAACGAACATTTGAATCATTGCAGAAAAGTTCTCTCTGGGCACCTCAAAACGATAGTCCGCATAGCTATCTTTATATTTTTCTAAATGAACGTTAGTTTCTACTGCTTCTACCAATTTATATTCTCCATTGCTTTGTAGAACCTTTATAAACGGACCTTGTTCATTATTTCTAGTTACCCAGTTTATTAAATGTATTCTAACAGTTGCATAAAGTTTCCCATCAGACGTTCGTTGAAGTTGAGCTTTAGACCATCTTTTTTCTCCACTTGACTTTTGATTATTTAATGCCTGATCTAAAGTAGAAGCATCATTAACCGGTGATATTACCCCTTGGCTCATTCCTTCTCCTATATCAACATTTTGTGATCCTCCGTCAGCAGTAACACCAGTCAACGGATTCAAATATGACGCTGTTATATCAAGATTATAGACACCTTGTTGGTTAGTTTTAGTATCATCTCTAAAGTAATCTTCTACTTTTTTTGTTGTTACTTCTTTTTTGTCACCATTTTTATTTTCATCATTACTATCTTTTTCTTGAGCGTCATTTTTATTTTCTGATGAAGCCTTTTCACTATCTTTATTTTCAGTTTGGGTACTATTATCAGACTGTTCTTCAGATCCTGATATTAAACTGGCTCCCGACCAATTAAACTTTAATATTGCATTTTGTGAAGCATCACCACCCATAACTTTATTCATTGCATCTACAGTTACTTGCACGCCAATCTTATCTTCTTTTAAAGTAGATCTAGTAAATTGCAACAAAGATGGAAAAGTAGCAATATTACCATCTAAATCTACATCTTGATAAGTTCCTACAACTGTTGCCCTTGTTAGACCACCAGAAAATAAAGGAACACTATAAACAGATAACCCTATTAAATGTCCATTCATATCCATAAACTCCATAGGTACAAATTCTACAGTTACAGTTGACATTCCTCCATTTTCTTCAACACGAGCTATAGAGCTTACAGCTCTACTTCCCATAGATAGCCTACCACTATTTTCTGCATGCCATAAAGATACCGGTACGTGATATACTTTAGACTGAGCGTAAGTAATTTTTTTATCATATACAATTCCCTGACCGATAAATGATAAAATAATTATTACGGCTAAAAATATTCTTTTCATATTATCCTCCTTATATATTTATAATGATAACGATTATCAATATACATTTATTATAATACTAAAGAAGGAAAAATAAAATACTTTTTAACTATTTTTATTATTTTCTTTTATTATCTTTCTAAATTTTATAAAAATAACTGCACCTAAGGATACTGTATATATAAAATAAAAAAGAAATATTATATTAATAGCCATATACAATTTTTCATTTTTGAAAATATAATTATTAATTAACGATAAAATAATACAAAATAAACTAACTATCAAAAACTTAAAAATATATTTTTTATACCAAGTTTTATACTTTAATTTTATTTGTTCAGTAGAAATTTTTATTTCCATTATTCCACCTCCGTTACTAAACAACTTCATTATATCTAAATATATATTTTTTTACAATTAAGTTTAAAATTTATTATTAAATAATATTAATAAATTCAATGTAATATTCGCTATTTACTCATTTTTTTGCTATAATATTAAACATAAAAGTCATAATGGAGAAGTTATGTTTTATACTGAAAAATATATTTTAGATAAAATAAAAAAACACTTACCTAAAAGTGAAATAAAAAAAATAGAAAAAGAAAACAAAACATTTTATACTATAAATTTCGAGGGTTATAAAGCTAATATTAATATAGAAAATTTTATAGTCAGATTAGATAATAACCAATCAGAAAAAAGTGATAAATTAGTCTATGATTTTGTTTATCATATTGTTAACAATTTAAAAGCTCAAAGTAAATTTGATAATTTAGATATTTCTAAAGAAGTATTTTTAAAAAATTGTTATCCTATATTACGTGCACCGTCTTTTGAAAAAAATAGTAGTGAAAAATTAGTATCATCTGAGCATACTAATGAAACAAAGATATTTTATTCATTAGATTTAGGTAATAATTATCGCATATTATCAGAAAAAATTCTTAATAATTTTAATATAACAAAAGAAGAATTAGTAAATAATGCCACTAAAAACCTAAAAAAACTGCCTTTAAAGTACAATACTGATTCAGTGGCAGGTAATACTTTTTATTTTTTAAACGCAAAAGACGGATATGACGGTGCAAGGCTGTTAGATGATAGTATACTAAAATATTTTTATAAAAAAATAGGTAGCGAATATTATATAGGTCTTCCTCATCAAGATACGTTAATAATTGCAGATATAAAAAATAAAAAAGGATTAGAAATATTACAAAAAATGATGGTACACTTTTTTACAGAAGGCTTAGTACCAATAACAACTATTACATTTAAGTATGATAATAAAAATTTAGAAAGTTTATTTATTTTTGTAGAATAAGGAGAAAATTATGTTATTTTTTTACAACAAAAAAATGTTAGGAGAAACACTTTTAATTACAATATCAGATAATGAGAATACTATCTATGAAAACAAAAAGAATATGACATTAATAAAAAATAATGATGGTGTTCTAGTAGGATTAAATATTTTTAATATAGAAAATTTAAAACTAGAAGGAAACGGAAATATTGAATTATCAGATGAGCAAAAAGAAAAACTACAAAATCGTTTGGAAAAAAATGGTATAAAAATAGATTTAGATGGTACAAATGATGATTATTTCGTTGTCGGAGAAGTATTAACTAAAGAAAAGCATCCTGATGCAGACAAACTATCAGTGACTACTGTAAAAATAGATAATGATGAAATTTTACAAATAGTTTGTGGTGCTAGTAATGTTGAAGCTGGTCAAAAAGTTGTAGTTGCCAAGATAGGTGCTATTATGCCTAGTGGCCTTCTTATTAGAAAATCTAAATTACGCGGTGTAGAATCTTACGGTATGCTATGTTCAAAAAAAGAACTAGGTTTACCTTACGATGAGAATACAAAAGGAATTCTGGTATTAGATAATAACTCTCCTGTAGGAGAAAAAATTAATACCTTAAACTTAAAATAATATATTTAAGGAGGAAACTAAATTGCTAAATTGGAAAAAATTCTTTGATGACGAAAAAGAAGAAAATAACGATGAACTTGAGATTGAATATTATGAAAAAACAGATAAAAAGAAAAACAAACTAAGTGCTTGGTTCGAAGAAGAAAAAACTAACACAAAAAACACTTCAAAAATAGATAGTGATATAAATGATTCAGATATTTTTGACGAAGAAGATGAAGATTACGAATTAGAAAAGAAATCAAGTATATTAGAAAAGATAAAAACTTTCTTCAAAGATAAAAAAACTAATAGTTGGTTTGAAGAAGAAGCAGAAGACTACAAAACTTATTTAGAACGTCAAAAAAATGAACGTACAGACGACCATTCAGAATTTGAAGAAAATGATATTTTCGGAGATGATTTTGATGACAGCTCATATGATGATGAGCATATCGAAAAACAAGAGTCACTTTTGTCTAAAATAAAAAATAAGTTATCTTCTATGACTACTACAAAACAAAATGAAGCAGAAGAAGATTTAGAAGAAATTGATACATACTTCGAAGAAGAATTAATTACAAAAGAAGAACAAGAAATAAAATTAAATAAATATGATGAAAGTACAATTACATCAAAACTAGAAACATTAGAAGAATTTGATAAAACTGAACAAGAAAATAAATCTATTAAAGAATCATTACAAGAATTAGGGATAAAATCTGATACTATTCAAGAAGTAGATTTCTTTACAGAAAGAGAAGATCGCCGTACTCACCCAACACTAGCTTCTATGAAAATAAAACGTATTATACAGGATAAAAAAATAGAAGACTTAGGCAATGATATAATAGAAAACGATAAAAGTACTATAATTGACAGTACAAATATAAAATCAGAACAAATAACAGAAGAAAATATTTCAGAAGAAACTGCACGCGAATCGAAAAATAAAGAAGATATTGAAAAATTAAATAAAGATTTCAATAATATAAAAAGAAAAGATAACAAAATAATTTCTAAAGATAGTAATTCTGATCAATCTACTATTGAAAAAGCTATAACTGAAATAAAATATCACGAAGAAAATAGTAAAAAGGATATGAAAAACTATGATATAGAAATTAATAATTATGCAAATGAAAAAGATCGTCGTGATAAACTAAAATATACATCTGTTAATGAAGTTCTAGAAGGTAGCAATGAATTATTTGAAGATGATATAGATAAAGTAAGTAAAAAACTTATTGTAAATAAAGATGAATCATCACCTGAAGATATAGAAAACTTTAGAAAAGAAGTATTCAAACAAAAAAGTAGTGTTGATTTGGTAGATGCTAATAACAAAACAATATTAGATGATTTAATTATAGAAACTAATATAGTTGAAAAAGAAAAAGAATCCGAGTCAGAAGAAATAAACAAATTAAATGAAAATCTTTTAATTATACAACAAGAAAATCAAGATAAAAAAGATAATACTGTAGAAGAAGATATATCTATAGAGCAAATTGCAAAAGATAGCGAACCTAATTATCCTAAATACGATGACTTAAAAAAAGAAAAAGAAAATAAAGATATTTTAACAGAATATAGTGACTATAACTTAGATTTAGAAGAAATTGAAGAATTAACATCTCAAAATAATATTGACAGTAAATCTGAAAATACAAGTATAGATAGTTTAACAAAAGAAGTTACTTCTACAAATAAAAAAGAATTAATAAATGATATAGATAAATTTAAAGAAGAAAAAACATACACACCTCCTAAAACACAGGAAAATAACACAAAAGTTGAAGAAAAACTTGAAAAAGAAGATACAAAAATACATTATGTAGAAAATTTATATTCAAACGAAGTTACAAATTATTTTGTTGATGAAAATAGCTCTATTACTTTTGGAGAATATAAAATTAAAGACAATGGGTATCGTCCTGTAAGTAAGGAAACTATAGAAAAAAATCAAAAAAAATTAGAAGCCATATTCGAAAAATATTCTAATACAACATCTAATCTAAATAACACATCTTACATAGAGAAAAAAATATCATCTCCTACTACTAAACGAATTGGAAAATATAAACCTACACCTGTTTATTCATCTGTATATGGATCAAAAACTATAACAGATAATAAAACAACAAAAAATAATAAAAATACTAGTAAAAATTATTTTAAAGAAATAGCTTCTCAAAAAGAAGCAACTTGGAACATCGAATTAAATAGTAGAATCCCTAAAAAACAAAATAATAAAGAGAAATAAAAAATAAGTCAGCTTCTTAAAATAGA
>NZ_JACBYC010000097.1 GCF_013415425.1 Gemella sp. GH3
ACGTATGAATAACCGAAACCACAGAAAAATCGTTATTATCGACGGTAAAATTGGTTATGTTGGTGGTTTCAATGTAGGTGATGAATATTTAGGTAAATCTAAGAAGTTTGGTTACTGGCGTGACACGCATCTACGTATTGTAGGTGATGCTGTAAATGCATTACAACTTCGATTTATTTTAGATTGGAATTCACAATCTACCCGAGACAATTTAACTTATCAAGAACGATATTTCCCTGATGTTAATTCTGGAGGAACAATCGGCATTCAAATCGCTTCTAGTGGACCTGATGAAGATTGGGAACAAATCAAATACGGTTACTTAAAAATGATATCATCAGCTAAAGAATCAATTTATATTCAATCCCCCTACTTTATACC
>NZ_JACBYC010000013.1 GCF_013415425.1 Gemella sp. GH3
AGATGCAGAAGAATACTTGAAGCAATTGAAACGAGATAAGAGATATCAACGAGACGTGTATTAATAGAAAGGATGGGGGATACATGGCTAGAACAAATAAACAAATTTCAGAAGAACTTGATAAGAATCTTGATGAAATGGAATTTTTAAAAGCCGACAGTGACTTTCTACGTGGAACAATCGAACAAGGGCTTGCCGATCCAATTACGGGCTCAATTTCACAAGATGACGCTAAGCTATTAAAGTTCCACGGAAGTTACATGCAAGACGATAGAGATTTAAGAGATGAACGTCGTAAACAAAAATTAGAATCAGCATATAGTTTTATGATACGTGTTCGTGTACCAGGGGGGAAAGCGACACCAGAGCAATGGATTGCTA
>NZ_JACBYC010000011.1 GCF_013415425.1 Gemella sp. GH3
CAACTTTTTCATTAGACATGTACATATCCTCCAAAGTTCTGCTTGCATCAACCTTTAATATATTAACATTTTTAATACACATAGTCAACAATAACTCTAAGCTTTTAAAAATAAATATATAAGAGAGTGAGGTATTAACTCCTCACTCTCAAGTTAAAATTTATTCAGTAATCTCAACATCTTCAGTTACATCTGCTACAGGAGCTGATGTTTTATCATATTGAACATCACTGTAACGTCTCATACCAGTACCTGCTGGGATTAGCTTACCGATAATAACGTTTTCTTTAAGTCCAAGTAAGTCATCGCGTTTACCTTTAATTGCTGCATCTGTAAGAACGCGTGTTGTTTCTTGGAATGACGCAGCTGATAAGAAGCTTT
>NZ_JACBYC010000010.1 GCF_013415425.1 Gemella sp. GH3
CAAGGTGTTGTAGTCCAGATAATAAACTTAGCATCTGAATCAACGACTCCTTTATCGTCTTTAACGTTAAATGCTACATAAATAGAGGCAGAACGTTTATCATGATATTCAATTTCCGCTTCAGCTAATGAAGATTCACTTGAAGGTGACCAATAAACTGGTTTCTTACCTTTATAAATTAAACCTTTGTCTGCCATTTCACCAAATAAACGAATTTGTGCTGCTTCATATTCAGGGGTAAGTGTAATATAAGGATTATCAAAGTCACCGCGAACACCTAGACGTTTGAAATCCTTCTTCTGAATATCTACTTGCTTAAGTGCAAATTCTTTACACTTTTCTCTAAATTCAGCAATTGACATTTTTTTACGGTCTACGCC
>NZ_JACBYC010000009.1 GCF_013415425.1 Gemella sp. GH3
ATTCACCAGGTGGTAGTGTTACAGCAGGTTTTGCTATTTATGATACAATTCAACATATTAAACCGGATGTTCAAACAATTTGTATTGGTATGGCAGCATCTATGGGATCATTCTTATTAGCAGCAGGAGCTAAAGGTAAACGTTTTGCATTACCAAATGCTGAAGTTATGATTCACCAACCTTTAGGTGGTGCACAAGGTCAAGCGACTGAAATCGAAATTGCTGCAAACCATATCTTAAAAACTCGTGAAAAATTAAATCGTATTTTAGCTGAGCGTACAGGTCAATCAATTGAGAAAATTCAACAAGATACTGATCGTGATAACTTCTTAACTGCTGAAGAAGCAAAAGAATATGGTTTAATCGATGAAGTCATGGAG
>NZ_JACBYC010000119.1 GCF_013415425.1 Gemella sp. GH3
ATCATTTCCTGAGTATTTATCACTTGCCACTGCTCTGGATATGACTGCACCTGCCCCACCAGTTAGACCTTGTATAAGACGTAATATAATCATCACCCAAATATTCGTAACAAAAATGATTCCTAAACTTGCCAGCGTGAAAATAACCATCGCAATAAGAAGAGGCTTTTTACGACCTTTAGAATCGGAAATAGGACCAGAAAACAAGTTACCGAATGCTAATCCCACCATGAAAAATGAAATTGTTAATTGAGCACTTGATGCTGTTGTATGAAAATCATTCTTAATGTTAGGTAGACCTGGTAAGAACATGTCAATTGACAACGGTCCTATAGCAGTAAGCGCACCTAAAATGATGATAAATAATAGGGAATTGCGA
>NZ_JACBYC010000008.1 GCF_013415425.1 Gemella sp. GH3
GTGGTACACCGTTTTTGTTCGTTTTAGAGAAGGCTGGTGGAGCTTGTTCTTGATTAGATAGTCCGTACAGCATTCTACTATTTGAAAATATACCACTATTACATGATGATGCAGCAGCAGTTAAAACCACAAAGTTAATTATTCCAGCTGCAAATGGTACTCCAATTAAAGCGAATAATTTAACGAAAGGGCTGTTATCTGGATCAACTTTGTACCAAGGAATGATTGACATAATTACTGCTAATGCCCCAACATAGAAAATTAATATTCTAATAGGTACACTATTGATTGCCTTTGGTATAGTTTGTTCAGGATCTTTCGTCTCTCCAGCAGTAACACCAATCATTTCGATTCCTACGAATGAAAATAGTGCCATCTG
>NZ_JACBYC010000012.1 GCF_013415425.1 Gemella sp. GH3
GGCTATAGAAGAGAAGAAGTAGACGCTTTTTTAGACGATATTATTACAGATTATCAAAAAATGGCGGACATGAATAATGAAGTTGTTAAGCTATCAGAAGAAAATAATAAATTAAAAAAAGAACTTGAAGAGTTAAGACTTCGCGTTGCTACAACAAGACCACAGGAAAATAAAAACTTTTCTTCTAATAATGGCAACAACTCATCAAACAATGTAGATATTTTAAAACGTATTTCTAATTTAGAAAAAGCAGTTTTCGGTAAGTAATATAAATTTTTGTTACTTATTCACATGAAATTGTGTTATAATCGCAAAAGTGATATTTCGGGTAATCGCTATAGCAATATAGAGGAAAGTCCATGCTCACACAGTCTGAGAT
>NZ_JACBYC010000007.1 GCF_013415425.1 Gemella sp. GH3
GATGCTGACTCGCTTGCTGATGTGCTGGCACTTACTGACGCACTTGTCGATGCTGATTCACTTGCCGATATACTTGCAGATTCTGACGCACTCATTGATGCTGACTCACTTGCCGATGTACTTGCACTTACTGACGCACTCGTTGATGCTGATTCACTTGCTGATGTGCTTGCACTTACTGATGCACTCGTTGATGCTGATTCACTTGCTGATGTACTTGCTGATTCTGACGCACTCATTGATGCCGACTCACTTGTTGATGCTGATTCACTCGCTGATGTACTTGCACTTACTGATGCACTCATTGATGCTGATTCGCTTGCCGATGTGCTTGCAGATTCTGACGCACTCATTGATGCCGACTCACTTGCTGATGT
>NZ_JACBYC010000006.1 GCF_013415425.1 Gemella sp. GH3
TAGATGGTGAGCAAGTAGAAAGTAAAGAAGTGAGTGCCTCAGATAACTGGAGTTACGAATTTACAAACTTACCGAAGTTTAAAGACGGAAAAGAAGTAAGTTATACAGTAACAGAGAATCAAGTTGACGGATATACACCAGAAATCACTGGTTATAACATAACAAACAAATACACACCAGAAGTTACTAATGTATCTGGAGTAAAAACTTGGGAAGATAATAATAACCAAGATGGAAAACGCCCAGAAAAAATCACAGTTAATTTACTGGTAGATGGTGAGCAAGTAGATAGTAAAGAAGTGAGTGCCTCAGATAACTGGAGTTACGAATTTACAAACTTACCGAAGT
>NZ_JACBYC010000115.1 GCF_013415425.1 Gemella sp. GH3
TAGCATCATAAGAAAGAGCATTAATGAAGCCTATAAATATTGAAATTACGATAAAAGTAACAATATTACTATATATAAAACTAGAAAACATTTTTTTTGTTAAATTTTTATTTTTTTTCTTATATTTTTCTCGTAATATAGATGTTCTTGAAGGATTTGCGTAAAGAAAATTTAGCAAAAATAGACTTTTTATAATAGACCAACGCATAGCTATTCCTCGCTTTCTTTATTACCAAGAATATCAATATTTTTGATAATACTCAAATAAATATTTTCTAATGTATCACCAGGATATTGTTCTTTTAATTCTTCTAATGTTCCTACAAAAATTAGCTTTCCTTTACTTAAAATACCAATTCTATCACACAGATGTTCAGCAACTTCTAATACGTGCGTTGAAAATAATACAGTATTACCTTTTTTTGTATGTTCTTTCATAAGATTTTTTAAATCAAAAGATGCTTGAGGATCTAAACCAGTTAAAGGTTCGTCCATTACCCAGTATTTAGGGCTTGCTATTAATGAAGCTATAATAAATGTTTTTTGTCTCATTCCATGAGAGAATGATTCTATAGAAGAGAACATTTCATCATACATATTAAATAATCTAGAATAATGACTTATACGTTTTTCACGTTCATTACTATCTATATTATAGACGTCTGCAATAAGTGTCCAATATTCAAAAGCAGATAATGTTAGAAACATATCTGGACTATCAGGGATATAAGAAATTTGATTTTTGCATTCAAGGCGATTTTCTGATAGTTTTTTATTATCGAAGTATATTTCTCCAGATGTAGGATTTATAACACTAACTAGAGATTTAATTGTTGTAGACTTTCCAGCACCATTATGACCTATTAAGCCGAAAATCTCTCCGTTGTTAATAGTTAAATTTAAATTTTGTAATGCTACTTTATTTGGATATTCTTTGGTTATATTTTTGAATTCAATCATAGCGATACACCTCCTATTAATTACTAATTATATCATAAAATGTATAAAAATTATAATTACGATAAAAAGTTTATCAAGAGAACTTTTATTTTGTATGTTTAAAAATTTTAATTTTATTAACTTTATAAAATAAGTTTAATAAATATATTTTTATCAAAAGAAAATAACAGGACATTGAATTGTTTATTGATAGCTGTTTGTGGTATAATTGAATTATTGTAAATTTTTGGAAGGTAAGTGTTGATGATCCCTAGGAAATATAGCTATAATAAAAATTTAATACAAAAATTAGGATATGCTGAATTGGTTTCTAAATATAATCTTTATGACGAATTGTATAACAATAGTATTTATTATGCAGTTGATTCTATAGATTATCATTTAACCGATATTTATAATCAAAATATTAATCCTCTCAATATATTACTTGGAGATTATTTTAATTTTACTTATTATGATAAATTAAAAGAGAATTTAGATAAACTAGCGATGATATCTAATACTATGGAAAAAAACTATATTATTTTAGCTAAAGATAATTTTACTGTTAACGATATTAAATATTTGTCCACATCTTTGGCGGATATCTTATTATCATTTTATAATAAAGAATTATCAGACTTAGATAAAGAATTTTTATTTACTAAATTTTGTGAAAATTACAAAGAAGAATTTAAATTTTTATTAGAAAATAGTTATATAAATAAAAATGGAGAAATATAAATGTTAGAAAACTACAAAAATGATATTATAGATAGTAAGAAAAAGTTAAAATCTATAATTTATGTAGATGATGAAGAAATTAATAGTATTATTCAAAAATATTTTTCTACTGAAGGTAAAGGAGTAAGAATGCAGCTTGAACTAATTTGTTCTAGGCTAGGTGATTATAAACAAAATAGAGAAGATATTATAAATATGGCTTCTTTGGTAGAATTAATACATACAACAACTCTTATTCATGATGATATAATTGACGGAGCAATAGAAAGAAGATCTAATTTAACGTTGAATAATCTTTATAATAATAGAAAAGCACTATATATAGGAGATTTTTTATTTGCTAGGGTTCTTACAGAAGTTTCAAAAATAAAAGATTTTAGAATACACAAATATTTGACAAAAGTACTAAAAGAATTGTGTTTAGGTGAAATAATACAATATAATGATTTATTTAATATAGACACACGCCCTATAGATTATTTGAAAAAGATAAAAAGAAAAACAGCAATTTTAATTGCATTTGCTTGTGTATCAGGAGCGATAGTTAGCAATGCGAATGATGCAGATATCCAAAACAGTTATAAATTTGGGTATTATTTAGGAATGAGTTATCAAATAATGGATGACTATTTGGATTTTTTATCTGATAGCAAAATTTTAGGAAAAGATATAGCGCAAGATTTTAACAATGGGAATATTACACTACCAATAATATTAAAAATAAAAAAAGATAGACAGTTATTTAATAATTTCCAAAATCTTACTAATAGTGAGAAAGAATATTTAATTTCTGAAATAAAAAATGATAAAGATGTAATGGATAGCGTAAAAAATTTGAGTTATAAATATCTTAATAAGGCTAAGGATATTGTTGAAGATATGGATAAAGATGTAAAAGAAGATTTACTATTTATAGCAGATATATTATCAAAAAGAATATACTAAGGAGATATAAGTATGAATTTTGAACAATTTTTAGAAAAATATAATGAATTGGATATAAAGTTGTTAGAAAGAGAACAATTAGAAAGTTTTCGAGATATATTTTTTGAACATGGTATGCTAGATAAAGCATTAGAATTATCAAAGTTAGTTTATGAAAAATATCCTAATGATGAAGCGGCAGTAATTAGTTATGCCGATAATTTAATGTGTTTAGATAAGAAAGATGATGCCTTAATAGTATTATATAACTCAGAAAAAACTGCTCAGACATTGCTTATGGAAGCATTGATTTATAAAAGTGATATGCTGTTAGATGTTGCAGAACAAAAATTAAAAAGTGCAAAAGAATTAGCAGAAGAGGAAGAATTAAAAAATATTATAGATTATGAACTATCTACTGTATATGCAGAAGATGATAAAGTAGAGGAATCATTAAATATTACTATGGATTTGTTTAATAGAGAAAAAAATCTTCAAAATTTAAAATCAGTAATTGATAATATGTTAATGTTAGGAAATTATGTCGATGCTATTGCTTTTTATTTAGAGTACGGAGAAGAATATGAAGATGCAGAACTTTATTTTGCAATAGCTTTTGCATATAATAATATGCACGATTTAGAAAAATCCAAAAATTATCTTTTAAAAACTGTATCATTAGATAGTGAATTTCGTGATGCATATATGCATCTAGGATTTTTGTCTAAAGGAGAAGAAGCGATTAACTATTTTGAAAAGTATCTATCACTTCAAGGATATTCAACTGCGGTGTATATTCACTTAACAGAACTATATAGACAAGAAAAACAATATAATAAGATTAGAAGTATGGTTCGTGATGTACTAACTAATATGGGAATTGATAATGATACGTTGTATATATCTATAAATGCTTTGAAAGGACTTTATGAAGTTGAGAAGATTTATGAAATATATAATGAACAAGATATAATCAAAGAAGATTCATCATTACTTGTATTGACGCTGTTAGAATTGTCTGAAGATGAAGATTATGTAGACTTTGTATTAGAAGAAATTAATAAATATCATCCATTCCTATATGACGAACCTAGTTATTATGAAGTATTATCTAATGTTTATAAATTAACAGGTAATAGTGTAATAAAAAGATATATAGAGGAATTAGAAATAAGAAATAACTATAATGAGTTTTAAAAGACAGTATTCAGTGTAGAGAAAAAATCTCTATGCTTAATATTTTTTGCTTTTATAAATAACAAATAGATTAATAATTCAAAAATTTCTCCAATAAAAAGTGAATTTTTAAAGGTATTCAAAATAATAATTGAATACCTTTTTTAATTTTAATTTTTTGCTAAATAACAAATTTTATTATCATATGTTTTGTTGGCTATAATTACATATTTATATTATTATAAAGATATAACAGTTTTAAAAATATTATAATAACAGACGAAAAAGTCTATATATATGTGGACAAAAAATGTTATATACATATATTTGAAAACGTATTATAATTAAAAATATAAGGAGGTAACAGTGATGTCAGCGTTAAGTAACAGAGAAATTCAACTCTTAACTATATTAACTGAGGCAAGCGATTATCTACCTGTAAGAGCTATAGCAGAAAAATTAAATATTTCTAAAAAAACAATATATAGAGATTTAGAAAAAATAGAATCTAAGAGAAGTGATATAAAATTTGAAAAAAGGCAAAGTAGAGGTATAAAAATTAATTTTTCAAAAATCTCTTTAGAAACACTTCAAAACAAAAAGGTTATGAGATATTCCATAGAAGAAAGAAGAATAAAAATATTATTAAAACTTCTTAAAAATTCTAATAAATATACTTCTATTGAAGCTTTATCAGAGAAATACTATGTAGGAAAGTCTAGCATAGTAAATGATTTGAAATATATAAGGAATAATCTACTCGGAAATATATTAGAAATTGAGCAAGGAAGACAGGGAACTAAGATAATTGGTAGCGAAAAGGATATTAGGCTCAAAATAGCGGATTTAATGAGTAATTATTCATTAATAGTTAGAAATGAGTATATTACAGATTATTATTCAGAACGTATTAATAGTGATACTATAATTGAATTATCAATAAGGTTTGGAATAGATTCTATAAAGAAAATAGAACACATTATTAGCAATTATGAAGATAGTTTACCTTACACAATAGGTGATCTTTATTATACTAATCTAGTAGTACATATATTAATCGCTATAGAACGAATAGAAAATGGTAATTATATTGTCACTAATAACAAAATAGGTAAAGATAAAAGCTACTATGACGTTGCTATAAATATAGCTAAAGATCTTGAAAAAGAATTTTTTATAGAGATTCCTAGTAGTGAAATTTACTACATATATCAATATTTAGTTAGTACTGGTGTAGGAGAGTTAAATGAAGAATACCTTATAAATTTAGATGATAATATCGAGGAAATTTCTCATAAGTTCTTACAAAAAATAAGCTTGAAAAACTTTATACTATTAAATGAAGATGAACATATTTATTATGTTTTTAAGTTACATATAAGAGCTTTAGTAAAAAGGATGAAGTTTAATATAAGTATAAAAAATCCTTTAACAGAGAAAATAAAAAAAGATTATTCTACATTATTTTTATCAGTAAAGAGTATATCAGAAGAGATACTTCACAAAGAGATTTCAGATGATGAGATTGCTTATCTTACGGTCTATATACAAGCTATATTAGAAAATAATCCTATTAACAAAAATGTTCTATTGGTATGTCATAGCGGTTTTGGGACAGCACAGTTTTTAAAGAAAAGGTTGGAGTCGACTTTTAGCAGGTTAAATATTGTTGATACTATTTCTTCGAGAGAACTAAGAGTTTACGATTTAACTAAAATAGACTATATAATCTCAACCGTAAAATTACCATCAAAAATCAAAAATGTCATAAATGTTAATGTGTTACTAGGGGAAGAAGATATAAAACTTATTAACAAGGAGATATTTAAAGAATAATGATAGTAGATACTATAAAAATTGAAAATAATAACATAGAAGCTATTTATAAAAATATTTCAACATACCTTTTTGACAACAATATTGTTAATAATAAGTCTTTGATTTATGATGAATTTATTCAAAGAGAAAAAATAGGAAGTATAAAAATATATGATGATATGTATTTACCACATATAGTTAGTTCTAATATCTTGATTAACTCTATATTGAGAATTGTAGGGAGTAAATTTAAAGTTTTGTTTATATTGGTACGTGAAAACACTGATAATACAAAATTTTTCAATGTAGTAAATGCATTGTTGGAAAGAGAATTTGTAGATAGAATATTTTCTTGTCCCAATAATGAATTTAAAGATATAATAATAAAAATTTAGAATGATAGAGGGTTAGTATGGAAAAATATTTTAGTAATCAAAAAATATATATTGACGTAGAAGGGGAAAATTTTTCTGAAGTTTTAAAAAATGTTACAGAGGATTTAGAAAGAAAAGGTTATATAAATAATGAGTTTTTTTCTAAAGTATTAGAAAGAGAAAAAGAATTTCCTACAGGATTGGAGTTTCCAGAACATAACATAGCTATTCCTCACACCGATCCAGTATATGTTAAAGAAAGTGGAATAGTAGTTATTAAGCCCAAAAAATCTGTTGTATTTAGAGATATGGGTACTAATGCAAAAGATTTAAATGTAGATATAATTTTATTGTTACTTATTAGTCATAATGAAGAACAAGTAAAAGTATTATCTAGCATTATTAATAAATTTGCTAATAAAGAATTTTATAATAATATTTTAAGGAGTGATGAAAAAGAAGAAATTTATAAAATTTTAGTATCTAAATAATTTGGAAGTTTATGTTAGTTTATAAATAAAATAATTAGTTAATAAAGGTTTTAGGAGGATTTTATTATGAAAAGAATATTAATAGCTTGTGGAGCAGGAATAGCAACATCTACTATCGTTGTGTCTAAAGTTGAGGAATTGATAAAAAAGCATAATATAGATGCATCTATAAAACAAATAAAAATATCTGAAGCATCTTCTATGCAAAGTGAAGCAGATCTTATAGTTTCTACTACAATGTTACCAACTACTTATTCTATACCAGCAATAATAGCAACTAGCTATATTACAGGTTTTGGTGAAGAAGAGTTAGAAGAAGAGATTTTATCACATTTAATTTAATAATTTATAGCAAAAGGAGATTATATAATGAAGAATTTATTGGATATTGTACAAGGATTTCTAGCATTAGGTCCTACTGTTATATTACCTATCGCAATTTTTATTTTAGCACTTATATTTAGAGTACCATTTACTAAAGCTGTAAGATCAGCTTTAACTATCGGGATAGGATTTGTAGGTATCAATGTAGTTGTAGGAATTTTAACAAGTAATCTAGGGCCTATAACTAAGAGCATTGTAGAAAAATATGGTTTATCACTAGATACTATAGATATAGGTTGGCCTGGTGCAGCGGCAGGATCATGGGCATCACCAGTAGCTGCTGTTTTAATTCCAATATGTTTAGGTGTTAATATTGTTATGATTGCGTTAAAAATGACAAAAACACTTGATATAGATGTTTGGAATTATTGGCACTTTATTGCAGCTG
Organism: Gemella sp. GH3; assembly: GCF_013415425.1. GTDB lineage: Bacteria > Bacillota > Bacilli > Staphylococcales > Gemellaceae > Gemelliphila. The sequence goes on from NZ_JACBYC010000115.1 coordinate 7,239, forward strand.
GAGCAACAGGTTATGTAGTGTCTGGAGGCAATTGGTGGTTTAGTATACTTTGTGCTGTTCTTTATGAAATAATGGTTTTAATTATGGCGGATAGAACACAAAGAGATGTAGAAAATGTATATGGATTAAAAGGAATTTCATTACCTACAGGATCTACAGCAGCATTCGGGTTTGTTGGTATACCTATCGCTTGGTTAATTGCTAAAATACCAGGAATAAAAAATGCCCATGTAGATGCAGAAACTATTCAAAAAAGGTTTGGTATCTTTGGAGAGCCTATGGTAGTAGGACTATTCTTAGGTTTAGGATTAGGAGCTTTAGCGGGTTATGATTTAGGAAAAGTATTACAAGCTGGTGTTGCAATGGCAGCGTTCATGGTTCTAATGCCTCGTATGGTTAAGTTGTTAATGGAAGGGTTAATTCCTATTTCAGAATCTGTAAGAGAATATATGAAAAATCGTTATAAAGGGCGAGATTTATATATAGGATTAGATGCAGCTGTATCTATAGGGCATCCATCAAATATTTCTACAGGATTAATATTAGTACCTATTACTTTACTATTAGCGATAATAATACCAGGGAATAAAGTACTTCCTTTTGGAGATTTAGCAACAATTCCTTTCTATGTATCTTTTATTGTAGCTAATAGAAAAGGAAATATCTTACATTCTGTTTTAGCTGGAACAGTAGTTATAGCTCTTTCTTTATTGATGGCTACAGATTTCACTACTGCACATACAGCTATGATGGCAGGTGTAGACGGATATGGACAAAATACTTCAATGAGTTCTCTGGACTTGGGAGGAAATTTCTTTAACTGGGTAATTTTGAAATTTGCACAGTTATTCTACTAATTAATATTTAATTTTTAAACGGTAATTATGTATTTATAGGTTTTCTATTGAATATTAATAATTACCGTTTTTTATAATGGAGGTAAAGATGAAAGCAGCAGTTTTGTACGAAGGAACAAAAATAGAAACTAGAGAAGTAGAAGATTTATTTTGTGAAAGCAAAGATGTAAAGATAAGAGTAAAATCATGTGGTATATGTGGATCAGATATTCATAAGATGCAAACGACATGGAAGTATAAATATCCAGCAACTATGGGACATGAATTTGTAGGAGAAATTGTAGAAATAGGGAGAGATGTTGCTAAATATAAAGTCGGAGATAGAGTGGTTTGTATTCCTTTTTTACCTTGTAGAAGTTGCAATTATTGTGAACAAGGTCATTATTCTATGTGCGAGAATTATAAAATGATAGGGACACACTTATCAGGAGGCTTTGCAGAATATAGTGTAATCCCAGAAAGTAATATATTAAGTATTAAAGATTTAGATTATGACAAGGCTAGCTTTATTGAACCTTTAGCGGTAGTTATGCACGCTATAATGGGAATAAAAGTAGAAATTGGTGATTCTGTTATAATTTTTGGGGCTGGGACTATAGGTATGTTGTCACTACAAGTTGTAAATAATATTGGTACAAGAAAAATTATAGTAGTAGATATTGATAATGAAAAATTAAAATTAGCCAAAGAATACGGTGCTACTCATACAATTAATTCTTTAGAAGAAAATTTACAGCAAAAAGTAAATGAATATACTAATAATTTAGGAGCGGATATAGCTTTAGAATGTGCAGGAAGCCCTATTACACAAGAACAAGCATTATTAGTAACGAAAAAAAGAGGAAAGATAGCGTATACTGGTATAGCGTACAAAGATGTAACTTTAAAAGAAGAAGCCTTTGAGAATATTTTTAGAAAAGAATTAACACTCAAAGGATTTTGGAATTCTTATTCAGCTCCTTTTCCAGGAAGAGAGTGGCTAAATGCTATAGATTTTTTAATAACAGGAAAAGTAAAAGTAGATAGTCTTATATCACATACATTTAGTGTAGATGAAGTAAATAAAGCATTTGAGATGATACTAAATAAAAAAGAAAAATATAATAAGGTGTTAATAAAACCTTAATAATTGGAGGATAGTTTTATGTTGGCAGTGGTAAAAACAAAAGCAGGATATGATAATGTTGAGTTGTTAGAAGTTGAAGAACCTAAAGTTTATGGAGATAGAGTAAAAATTGAAGTAGCATATACTGGTATATGTGGATCAGATATTCATACATTCAAAGGAGAATATAATAGTAAAGGCTTGCCTGTAATACTAGGTCATGAATTTTCTGGTATAGTTGCTGAGGTAGGTCCAGATGTAAAAAATATTAAAGTAGGAGATAGGGTAACTAGTGAAACTACTTTTGAAACGTGTGAAGATTGTATATATTGTGAAAGTAAAGATTATAACTTGTGTTCAAAAAGAAAAGGTATTGGGACTCAAGCAAATGGTAGTATGACAAAATATGTTATTTCACGTGAAGAAAGTTGTCATGTATTACCAGATAATGTGTCTTTAGAAGCTGCATCTTTAACTGAACCTTTAGCTTGTTGTACACATTCAGCAATGGAGAAAACTAATATAAATAAAGATGATGTTGTTTTAGTTATCGGACCTGGACCTATAGGTCTTTTGTTGGCACAAGTAGTAAAATCTAAAGGGGCAAAAGTTATATTAACAGGAATTACTAGAGATATTGCAAGATTAGAATTGGCTAAGGAACTAGGTATAGATATAACAATAGACACTTTAAAAGAAAATCTTGAAGAAATAATTTTAAAGGAAACAAATGGCTATGGAGTAGATAAAGCGTTTGATTGTTCAGGATCTGTAGTTGCAGTTAATTCAGCATTAAGTTTAGTAAAGAAAAAGGGAGATTTTGTTCAAGTAGGATTATTTGCAGAGAAAAGTAATTTGCTTGATCAAGAGTCAATAATTCAAAGAGAATTACAATATATCGGATCAAGATCACAAAAACCATCATCATGGAAATTGGCATTAGATTTATTAGAAAATAATAAAATTGCTGTTGATAAAATGATAACAAAAATATTTGATTTAAAAGATTCAAGACAAGCATTCGAAGAAGTGATGAAAGGTACAGAGATAAAAGTTTTAATAAAATCATAAAACAACTATCTCTAGTGAAAAAAAGTAATGTTATCTCGTCTTTATGAAGAGATATTCATAAAACTTGCTTCCTAATATGTATAATATTAATATTTATACTTTTTATAATAATAAAAAACAAGAGAGAGTTTATTTCTCTCTTGTTTTTTTCTAATTATTTATTTTTTCTTCTTTTTAGTATTAAAATATTTAATAATAATATTGCTCCTACTAGAAGTGATGTATTATTATTTTTTTCTCCTGTTTTTGATAGAGTTTTTTTACTTTGAGAATTATTATTATTATTATTATTATCTTTTTTAATTCCTACTTTAATTACTTTTGTAATTGGTTTAGTAGTTATTTCATTAGACATAATTTCCTCATTTATCATTTTATTAGTAGTAGAATCTTTTGTTATACGTTTAGTTATAGTTCTTACTCCTTTTACGCCATCACGTTCTACTTTTTCTTCACCTTCTAATAATTCATAAGTTTCTATTTCTTCTATCTCAAATGGAATATCCTCTTTATAAGTTATATATTCGGTTTTATTAGATATTTTTTGAGAATTTTTCTTTTTTCCTACTTTTATTATTTTGTTAATAGGATTTTTAATTGTTTCGCTAGATATAATTTCTTCTAGTATAATTTCATTTGTAGAAGAGTTCTTTAAAATACGTTTAGTTATAGATTTTGTACCAACAGTACCTTCACGCTCTACTCTTTCTTCTCCTTCTAATAACTCATTAGTTTCTATTCTTTCTATTTCAAATGGAATATTTTGTGTAGAATTTATATTCTCTACTTTAACGAAAGGTTTTTCAGGTATAGTTGGTATATTATCATCAGGTGTTGCACTTTTTTTAAATGATATTTGAACTAATAATGGATCATGATCTGAAGCTCTACCATCTTCTTCCATAAATGGAGAATTTACATGGATAGCATCAAACTTAACATCATTAATAATGTTATTAGATACAAGTATATTGTCTAAACTTTGATTATTTCCACGATAGAAATAAGAATATCTATCAGCTTTATCGTGATTAGATAACAAGTCTGTTAAAATATCACCTTTTAAAGACTTAATTGTATTAGAAAATTCAAAATCATTAAAGTCTCCAGTAAGTACGAATTTAAGATTAGGATTTTGATTTAATCCTTCTTGAATAAATTTATTTATTTCTAAAGCTTGTTCTATTCTACTAGCTTGTGAATTTTCGATTGCAGGTTGAACTTTCCCGTAAAGAGGATTGTCACCATTTTTAGATTTTAAGTGATTATTAATTACTACTACTCGCTCACCTTTAAAATCAAACTCTGCTGCAAGAGATTTTCTTACTCCTTGGAATGCTTTACTATTAGGAGAAATACGCACAGGATTTTTAGTAAGTTCTCCATTTATAAATTTAGCTTCATCTGCACTTAATCCTACTTCTTTTTCTATCAATTTTGCACGAGAAGGGTTATATAAATAAGCGACCCTTATATTTGCACCAGGTTTTCCACCATCTGCGTTATTAATAGGTTCAACTTCAATATATTTGTACTCAGGACCACCTAATTCTTTAATTTTATTGGCAAGTCTTTCACCACTTTGGACACCACTTGTAGTTCCATCATCTATACTGCCATTGTTATCTTGAACCTCTATTAACGATATAATATCAGGGGAATTAATTTCATTAATAAATGAATTTGCTATTTTTTCTACTTTGCTATTCGGTGTTTCTTTTGTACTAGAATTTGCTGAGAAATTTTCTATATTATAAGATGCTATTGTTAATTTATCTTCATCAAATGTAATATTAGATTTTTCTCGTTGTAGATTACCATCTATTTTTTTAGGTAATGTCGTTTTTGTAACGTCTACTTTGTACTCGCTATAATCATAAGTTACATTTCCTATAATATTACTATCAAAATAATCATTAGCTTTAGCTCTGAATTTTCTATCGCCAGTCATTATTGCTATAATTTCTGTATTTTTATAACCTTCTGCTAGGCTTATTCCACCAGAATTATTACGTTCTCCTTTGTATGACACTGGTAAGACATATAGATAACCATATTTTTGAGGGCCTAAAATAGTAGGACGCTCTATTTCTACTCGCATTCCCTCTATACTTTCCCAAAAATCTATTGCATCTTCTTGAGGATCAAAAATTGAAAAACTATCGTTATCTATTATTTTTTTCGGAATATTATCACCCAATTTTATTGGAATTGGAAGATCGCTAGTTCCATTTTTTGCAACTTCTTTAGCTTCTAGTTGTGTTATGGTCAAATCTGTATTAGTTTTTTCTGCATAACCTGCTCCGTAGTTTTCTTTAACTGTTCCTTTTATAGTTAGTTTATCGCCAACAGTTACTTTTTCTTTGCTGACTACGTATATAGCGTCAGAAGTGTTAGGATTATTATCTGGTTCTATATCTTGAACATAAAATCCTTTATTTCCATCAATTTTGGTAACTACGACATTTTCTATATTTACTAATTTATCTATTAGAGGAGATATATGACTTTCTCCTTGAATAGCACCTATTTTATATGTTTCTATGCTTTCATCTGATTTATTATCTTTTGATATATTTATTTCAGAAACTTCTGTAGGTTTAATTTGATATTTGCCATTAAATACTGTTAGTATACCTTTTACAGAAGTTATTGAATCATTATTTGCTAGATTTTTAGAATAAGAATCAAAGTCACCAAAAATTCTATTGTCTGCAAATATTTCAATTTGATTAGCATTAGAATCTGTTGCTGTAATTACTGTGTTTTTAAATTTCCCTTGAGATTTAAAAGATTTTACTTTTATATTATTAATTTCTATATAACCGTCTTGCAACTCTTTTGATAGGTTATCTATTGTTAGTTTAGTCGGTTGTATAATATTATTACTATTATTAACTTTTACATCTTTTAGAGATACTAATTGTAAGTTTTTGTTATATTCCGTAACGGTTGCTGTAAATGATATATTATCTCCTTTATTTATTAGTTCAGATGATATTTCATTTTTTCCAGGATAAACATAAATACTTTGATTATTAGCTGTAGTTATATAAAAACCTTGGCCACCAAAAATTCCTGGTTGTGTAGTTACAGTTCCAGTAATGTTTACTGTATTTCCTTTTTTAATAGTATTTCTATCGAAATTAGAAACTGTATTCTCTGCTTTAGCTATTAGTGAATATTCATTTATATTTTGTGGTATTACAAATGAAGTAGTCAATAATGCTGTAGATAAAATTGCTATAAACTTTTTATTTTTATTCATAAAATTAATTTCTCCTCCTCAGTTTACTATAAAAATTATAACATAGAAAAAATATATATGGAACATTTTTATAATAAATGTTTATAAATTTAACGCTTTCTCATAGAAAGCGATTATTTATTATAGTAGAAAGTTCGGAAAATATATTTTTTAATTTTCTTAAAGTAATATAAAATTAATTCATATCTAGTTATACCAACTAAAGCAGAAATATGTTATAATAATTGTTATATTATTAATGATGTTAACATTTAAGAGGAGAAAAAATGACAGAAGAAATTTTAAATCTTACTAGCGAAGAGTTAAATGATCAAATGCTAGTTCGTCGTGAAAAGATGGAAGCAATGAGAGAAAAAGGAATAGATCCTTTTGGTACAAAATTTGAAAGAACACACTTAACAAATGAATTAGTAGAGTTGTTTGATAAGTATTCTAAAGAAGAGTTAGAAGAGAAAAATGTGAATGTGACTATTGCTGGGCGTGTAATGACTAAACGTGGTAAAGGTAAAGCAGGATTTGCCCATATTCAAGATTTAGGTGGACAAATTCAAATATACGTTCGTCAAGACAGAGTAGGTGAGAACTACGAATTTTTTAAAACTGTAGATTTAGGAGATATAGTAGGAGTAACAGGAATTTTATTCAAAACTAATGTAGGAGAGTTATCTGTAAAAGCTGATAAATTTTATATACTTACAAAATCTCTACGTCCATTACCTGATAAATTCCATGGATTAAAAGATGTTGAAGAGAGATATCGTAGAAGATATGTTGATTTGATAATGAACAAAGAATCAAAAGATACTTTTGTTATGCGTTCAAAAATTATTCAAGCTATGCGTAGTTATTTGAATGAAAGAGGATATTTAGAAGTAGAGACACCTATGATGCATTCAGTAGCAGGGGGAGCAGCTGCAAGACCATTTGTAACTCATCATAATGCTTTAGATATGGAACTTTTTATGCGTATTGCATTAGAATTACCTTTGAAACGTCTTATAGTAGGTGGTTTAGAAAAAGTTTATGAGATAGGACGTGCATTTAGAAATGAAGGTGTTTCAACAAGACATAATCCAGAATTTACTATGATAGAATTATATAAAGCTTATGCAGATTATAATGACATCATGGATTTGACTGAAAATATGATTGCTTCTATTTGTGAAACGATTCATGGAACAACTAAAATTCATTATGGAGAAGATATTATAGATTTAACTCCTAAATGGAAAAGAGTTCATATGGTTGATGCAATAAAAGAAGTAGTAGGTGTAGATTTTTGGGAACAAATGACAGATGATGAGGCGCATGCTTTAGCTAAAGAACATAATGTAGATGTTAGAAAAGATATGAAAGTTGGTCATATAATTAATGAATTTTTCGAAAATTTTGTTGAAGAAACATTGATACAACCTACATTTGTTTATGGACATCCAGTAGAAGTTTCTCCGTTAGCTAAAACAAATTCAGAAGACTCTAGATTTACAGATAGATTTGAGTTGTTTATAGTACGTCGTGAACACGCTAATGCATTTAGTGAATTGAATGATCCTATAGACCAAAAAGAAAGATTTTTATCACAAATCAGTGAAAAAGATGCTGGAAATGATGAAATTTATGAAATGGATGAAGATTTTGTAGAAGCATTAGAATACGGAATGCCTCCAACAGGAGGATTAGGAATAGGTATAGATAGATTAGTAATGTTATTAGCTAATTCACCATCAATAAGAGATGTGCTACTATTCCCTCATATGAAACATAAGTAGAATAATTTTATTATATCAAAGATATTAGACTTTGAAATATTTTTAGAAGCAGATAAATAAGAATTTTAGATGTATGATATACACATATTAAAAATCAAAATATAAAGCTAACAAAATAATAGTATACTAATAAAAAAGTGCATAGCTATTAATTTTGTGGCTTGAAAAAATAGAAATCAAAGGCAACTGAAAAGTTGTCTTTTTTGTATTCACATAAAAAAGTTGGCATATAATATATACATCATTAAAACTTATTTGAAAAACTAATGTATATAATAAAAAAACAATTATTAAGAAAGATTAATAATTGTTTTTATAATTCACATATCTCTAAAACAATAATATTCCATGGATTACCATAAAAATAAATTAATAATTACTTTTATATAAAAATTCACATATCTCTAAAACATTGCAACAAGTTCATTCTCGACATACTCTGTTTTACTTATATAAAAATTCACATATCTCTAAAACAAGAAAGGATGTGATAAAGATGGTAAGACCGTTTTACTTATATAAAAATTCACATATCTCTAAAACTGTAAATTGTTTGGTAGTGTCGGTAGGTTTGTTTTACTTATATAAAAATTCACATATCTCTAAAACAACCTGGGCAAACTCATCTCCGTATATTTGTTTTACTTATATAAAAATTCACATATCTCTAAAACTCCCATGCCCCTTTTTAGTAAATGTATGAGTTTTACTTATATAAAAATTCACATATCTCTAAAACAGTTAAACAACTTAGCAACTACGCTGAGTAGTTTTACTTATATAAAAATTCACATATCTCTAAAACCTTAGTAATATTACGATAACAGGACCTGTAGTTTTACTTATATAAAAATTCACATATCTCTAAAACTGTTAAGATATTATATAAGAAAAATAATTGTTTTACTTATATAAAAATTCACATATCTCTAAAACTACCGTCCTGGTCAGAGCTTTAAGATTTTGTTTTACTTATATAAAAATTCACATATCTCTAAAACCTCAGACATAAATATTCAAATAAACCCCAAGTTTTACTTATATAAAAATTCACATATCTCTAAAACCTCTACACATTATTTTAAGTTTACTTTTTGTTTTACTTATATAAAAATTCACATATCTCTAAAACATATCTTGCTCTGAGTGGGATTTAAATCATGTTTTACTTATATAAAAATTCACATATCTCTAAAACAAAAAAGAGCATTTAGAAATGTACGAATTGTTTTACTTATATAAAAATTCACATATCTCTAAAACGTTTTTTGATGTTAAAATACACGACTAAATGTTTTACTTATATAAAAATTCACATATCTCTAAAACCGCCGCGTGAGTGAAGAAGGATTTCGGTTGTTTTACTTATATAAAAATTCACATATCTCTAAAACTCAAATGGATTTAGCAATATGCGAATAAAAAATTCCCACTAGGGAGTTCTTACGAACGATGTATACAAATATTTATTTTAACTCAATATGTGAATTTAATTATATTATAACAAATATAAAAAAAATAATCAATAATTTGTTTAATTAAATTATGAAAATGTTTGCTGTATAACCAAAGATAGTATATAATGAAAATAAATGATTTATCTTGAGGAGGTAAATATATAATGAATAAAAAAGGTTATTATGTTGGTCTAGATTTGGGTACAGCATCTGTAGGATGGGCAGCTACTGATTTGAATTATAATTTACTAAAATTACGTGGAAAAAAAACTCTTGGAGTTAGATTATTTAATGAAGCTAGTACCGCGGCAGATAGAAGGAATTATAGAAGTAATAGAAGAAGAAAAGAACGTCGCAGATATAGGCTTAAGCTACTTAGATGTTTATTTGAAAAAGAAATAGAAAAGGTGGATAAAGATTTCTTTAATAGATTGGGTGAAAGTAAGTATTGGTTTAATGATAAATCTGTAAATACTAAAAATATATTGTTTAATGATATAAATTATAAAGATAAAGATTTCTATAAAGAGTATCCGACAATTTACCATTTGAGAGCTACTTTATTTGATAAAAAGAATCCAGATATACGAGAAATTTATTTAGCTTGTCATCATATTATTAAATATAGAGGTAGTTTTTTGTATGAAGGAAAGAGTATATCAAGTAGTTCAACTATGAAATCAATATTTTCATCTCTTTGTAATGAATCTATGCTGTCAGAAAGCTTTATGGAAATATTAACGTCTGAAGATAATATAAGGAATATTGAAGAAATTTTATTGAATAAAAAAATTAGTAGATTAGATAAAACAAAAAAACTTTCGTTATTAGTAGAAAAAAATAAACAATTAACAGAATTCTTTAAAATAGCTATAGGTTTATCAGGAAATCTTGCTACATTGTTTCAAGATAACTCTCTAAAAGAAAGTGACAAACCTAAAATTCATCTAGATAAAATTATTTATGATGATGTAAGGACTGATTATGAAAGTATTTTAGGAGATGAGATAGTTATATTAGATTTAGCCAAACAATTGTACGACGCTATAATTTTGGCAAATATGAAAAAAGAAAATTTAACTATTTCGGAATCTAAAGCTGAAATATACGAGGAACATAAAAAAGATTTAAAAATATTAAAGAATGCTATTTTAGAAGATAGCAATTTAAATGAGAAAGAAAGAAAATCTTTATATAAGAAATGTTTTAGGAAAAATTTAAAAGATAATTATGTAGCATATGCTAGACGAAATAGTTTATCAAAAGGTGGAAATGGAAGTATCAGGAACGTAGCTTCTTATGATGATTTCAAATCATTTTTGAATAAAAATATATTAAATGAATTATCTAATCAAGATTTGGTAAATGAAATAAAATTAAAATTAGATAGAAATGAATTTTTGCAGCTATTAAGAAGTAAAAATAATGCTGTTGTACCTTACCAACTTCATAAAGAAGAGTTAGAAAAAATATTAAAAAATGCAGAAGAATATTATCCATTTTTAGTAGATAAAATTGACGGATTGACTATTTCTGAAAAAGTAATAAAACTTTTAGAGTTTAGAATACCTTATTATGTAGGACCTCTAAATAATTATCATGAAGATAAGGGAGGAAATAGTTGGGTAGTAAGAAATAGTACAACTCCTATAACACCGTGGAACTTTGATGAGGTAGTTGATAAGGAAAAAAGTGCAGAAAAATTTATAAATAGAATGACTAAAAAATGTACTTACTTAATTAATGAAGATGTTTTACCTAAAAATTCACTATTATATTCAGAGTTTAGTTTGTTAAATGAACTAAATAATATAAAAGTAGATAATAAAAAGCTACCATTAGAAATTAAAAATGATATTATAGAGACATTTTATAAAAAAAGCACAAGAAAAGTAACAAAATCAACTTTAGAAAGTTATTTGAAATCGATAGGAATACTTGATAAAAAGCAAGAATTAACCGGACTTGATAAAAATATTCAAACTACATTAAAATCTTATGTAGAAATCAAAAATATTTTACAAGAAGATTTTGAATATACTATGGTTGAAAATATAATTTTATGGATAACGTTATTTGGAGAAGCTAAGGATATTCTAGAAAATAAAATAAAAATAGCTTATGGAAATATACTTAGCGATAAAAAAATATTTCAATTGTTAAACTTAAAGTATAATGATTGGGGGAGATTGTCAAGAAAATTTTTAACAGAGATTCTTAGTGATAAGGTTGTTAATATAATTGGAGAAAGTTCTAGTATAATTGATGCTATGAGAAATACTTCTTGCAATTTAATGGAGCTATTAAGTAAGGATATAGGCTTTTTAGAGGCTGTTGAAAGATATAACGATAGTAAAAATCTTAAAAATGATGGGAAATTAACGTATGAACTGATAGAAGATCAATATCTATCTCCCTCTGTAAAGAGATCTATTTGGCAAAGTCTAAAAATATTAGATGAATTAACTAGGGAAATAGGTTCAAATCCTAAAAAAATATTTATAGAAACTACTAGAAAAAATATATTGGATAAAAATGTACCAGCTAGTAGAAAGAAAAAATTAGAAAAATCATATAAAAATATTAATGTATCAGAATATATAGACAGATCTAAGTTTGAAAATTTAGACAATGAATCTTTAAGACAGAAGAAGTATTATCTTTATTATCAACAATTAGGTAGATGCATGTATACTGGTAATAAAATAGACATAGATAGATTAAATACAGATGCTTATGATATAGATCATATATATCCTAGAAGTAAAACCAAAGATGATAGTATATTAGATAATTTAGTTTTGGTAACTAGGACAAGTAATGCAAAGAAGGAAAATAAATATCCTCTGGAATCTGTATTAAAAATAAAAGATGAAACTAAAAAACATTGGAAATTATTACGAGATTTAGAATTAATATCTAAAGAAAAATATAATAGATTAATAAGAGTTGAACCTCTTACCAATGAAGAATTAGCTAATTTTATTAACCGACAACTTGTAGAAACTTCTCAATCAGTAAAGACGTTAGCCAATTTGTTAAAAGTATTATATCCAGAAACAGAAATATGTTATGTAAAAGCTAAAAATGTTTCGGATTTTAGATATACATTTGCATATGATACTAAATTAGATGAAAAAACTAAAAAGCAAAAAACAGTAATAAAAAATCCTGAGTTGATAAAAATAAGAGATTTGAATAATTTACATCATGCTCATGATGCTTATTTAAATATAGTTGTAGGAAATTCTTTTGATGTAAAATTCACGAAAAATATAACAGGTATTATTTCTAATAAAAATTTCAAATATAATTTAGATAAAATGTACAATTATAATATTATAAGAGGGGATTTAGTAGCTTGGGATAAAGATAAGACATTGGATACTGTATTAGAGAGTTTAAACTATAAAAGAGTTTTAGTTACTAGAAAAGCAGAATCACAAAAAGGCGCATTTTATGATGCAACTATATATAATAAAAAAACAGCAAAAAATTTAGTTTATATGCCATTAAAGACAAGCGATAAAAAATTACAAGATGTTACTAAGTATGGAGGATTCGCAAAAATAAAAATAGCATATTACAGTATAGTTAGTTATAGTGTTCTATCTAAAAATAAAGAAGAAGAGAAATCGATTATATTACCAATTCCAATTCACTTAAAATATAAAATTAAGTGTGATGAAGATATAATAAATTATGCAAAGAAATTCGTAGTATCTGAAGATGTAGAAGTACAAAATATATTTATAAAATACAAAAAGCTGACTATTGGGAGTTTGGTTAAAATAAATGATTACTACTATTATATTGGAGGAAAAATTAATAACTATATAATTGTAGATGGAGCAACTCAAGTGTTATTTGATAAGGAGTATATACCTATGTTAAAAGATGTAGCTGTATTAAATTATAAAAATATTGAAACTAAAGGTAAACTAGATAAAATAAATACTTCAAGAATCTTACCAGAAAATAATATAGCTTTATATGATTACATAGTTAGTAAAATGAATAATGGTATTTTTAAAAATCATCGCTCTAATAGATACAGTGAATTTTCAAGACAAGAAGTTAGAGAAAAATTTTTAGAACTTTCTATAGAAGAGCAGTGTAGTGCTATTTTAGAATTATTAAATGTTATATCTAATAATAAAACTACATATAACACAAAGAAATATTTCGACGTAACTTGTTCAAGAAGTACTATTTCATCTACTTTGAATAATATATATGAATTTGAAATAATAGAGCAGTCAATAACTGGACTTAGAGAGAAGACTGTAAAAATTATATAATTTAGGAGCTAATTATGAGTTGGAGAACGGTTGTTATTAGAGAACGAGCAAAATTAGATTACAAAATGAATTATATGATTGTAAGAAGATCAGATGATATAAAAAGAATAAGTATAAGTGAACTATATATGGTTATTTTAGAAAGTACGGCAGTAAGTATAACTGCTGTGCTTTTAAATGAATTAAATAAAAATAAAGTATCTGTAGTTTTTTGTGATGAAAAGCGTTCGCCTTATGCAAATCTAATAGGACTATATGGATCTCATGATACTAGTTTAAAATACAGACTTCAAACTAAGTGGCAAGAGTACACTATGCAAGAGGTATGGACAAAGATAGTATATGAAAAAATAAAAAATCAATATTTGGTTTTGAAAAAGTTAAATTTAGAAGGTTATCATAAATTAATGGATTATCTTGAGGAATTAGAATTTAATGATGTTACTAATAGAGAAGGGCATGCTGCCAAAATTTATTTCAATAGCTTATTTGGAAAAGATTTTAGTAGGTCACAGGAATGTTTTGTAAATGCAGCTTTAAATTATGGATACTCTATTTTGTTATCATCTTTTAATAGAGAAATAAATGCAAGTGGTTATGCAACACAATTTGGAATTTTTCATAATAATCAATATAATTCTTTTAATTTATCTTGTGACTTAATGGAGCCTTATAGAGTTTTAGTAGATTTGATAGTTTATAATTTAAAAGGGAGTGAATTTGAATCTATGCATAAAAATATAATAATTAAATTATTAAATGATTATGTAGTAATTGAGGGTAAAAAGCAAACTGTAGCTAATTCCATAAAAATATATACTAAGAGTATTTTTAGAGTTTTAAATAATGATGATATTTCGCAGTTATCTTTTTTTGATTATGAGCTATAGGTTTATGAGAATTATTGTTATGTTCGATTTACCTACTGAATATTCTAGTCAGAGAAAGTCTTATAGAAAATTTAGAAAGCAGTTAATAAAAGATGGGTTTATAATGTTACAAGAATCAATTTATTGTAAGCTAGCTCTTAACAGTGCAACCGCTTCTTTAATAATAAATAATATTAAAAAATATTGTCCTGATGAGGGGATTGTACAAATATTAACTGTTACAGAAAAACAATTTTCTAAAATGGAAATATTGGTAGGTGATATAAATAATGAGTATATAGATAGTGATGAAAGGTTCATAGAATTATGAAATTTACTAAAAGATATTTCGAAAAAATAATAAAT
>NZ_JACBYC010000005.1 GCF_013415425.1 Gemella sp. GH3
CTGACGCACTCATTGATGCTGACTCGCTTGCTGATGTGCTTGCACTAATCGATGTACTCGTTGATGCTGATTCACTTGCCGACGTACTTGCACTTACTGATGCACTCGTTGATGCTGATTCACTTGCCGACGTACTTGCACTTACTGATGCACTCGTTGATGCTGACTCGCTTGCTGATGTGCTGGCACTTACTGACGCACTTGTCGATGCTGATTCACTTGCCGATATACTTGCAGATTCTGACGCACTCATTGATGCTGACTCACTTGCCGATGTACTTGCAC
>NZ_JACBYC010000135.1 GCF_013415425.1 Gemella sp. GH3
GTGCAAGTACATCAGCGAGTGAGTCGGCATCAACGAGTGCATCAGAAAGTGCCAGCACATCAGCAAGTGAATCAGCATCAACAAGTGCGTCTGTAAGTGCCAGCACATCGGCAAGTGAATCAGCATCAATGAGTGCGTCAGAATCTGCAAGTATATCGGCAAGTGAATCAGCATCGACAAGTGCATCAGTAAGTGCAAGTACATCGGCGAGCGAATCAGCATCAACGAGTGCATCAGTAAGTGCAAGCACATCAGCAAGCGAATCAGCATCAACGAGTGCG
>NZ_JACBYC010000004.1 GCF_013415425.1 Gemella sp. GH3
CATTTGATAGTAAATTTACTGTGATGCTTGTTGGGCGTTTTCCATCTTGGTTATTATTATCTTCCCAAGCTTTTACTCCAGTAACTTGTGTATTTTCTGGCGTGTATTTGTTTGTTATGTTGTATCCGTTAATTTCTGTTGTATAACCGTAAACTTGATTTTCTGTTACTGTGTAATTTACTTCTTGTCCGTCTTTATATTTCGGCAAGTTTGTAAATTCGTAACTCCAGTTATCTTGCTCGCTTACTTCTTTACTTTGAACTAATTCTCCATTTGAT
>NZ_JACBYC010000243.1 GCF_013415425.1 Gemella sp. GH3
GCTCTTCATTTAAATTAACTGATTGGTCTTTTCCTACTGGTTCGTTTTTATCTGCGTCTGTTCTGTTGTCTACAACTTTTACTGTTACTTCTAGTTCGTCTGTTGTTCCATCTGGATATGTTACTACAACTGTTGCTGGTTTGTCTCCTGCTGAACTTGTGTCAACTGGTGTTTTGAATGACGCTGTTGTTCCTGTTGGTAAGTCTCCAAAGTTCTCTACTGAATCTTCTGCTTTTGGCTCTTCATTCAAGTTAACTGATTGGTCTTTTC
>NZ_JACBYC010000082.1 GCF_013415425.1 Gemella sp. GH3
GAAAAGACCAATCAGTTAACTTGAATGAAGAGCCAAAAGCAGAAGATTCAGTAGAGAACTTTGGAGACTTACCAACAGGAACAACAGCGTCATTCAAAACACCAGTTGACACAAGTTCAGCAGGAGACAAACCAGCAACAGTAGTAGTAACATATCCAGATGGAACAACAGACGAACTAGAAGTAACAGTAAAAGTTGTAGACAACAGAACAGACGCAGATAAAAACGAACCAGTAGGAAAAGACCAATCAGTTAACTTGAATGA
>NZ_JACBYC010000003.1 GCF_013415425.1 Gemella sp. GH3
GAAAAGACCAATCAGTTAACTTGAATGAAGAGCCAAAAGCAGAAGATTCAGTAGAGAACTTTGGAGACTTACCAACAGGAACAACAGCGTCATTCAAAACACCAGTTGACACAAGTTCAGCAGGAGATAAACCAGCAACAGTTGTAGTAACATATCCAGATGGAACAACAGACGAACTAGAAGTAACAGTAAAAGTTGTAGACAACAGAACAGACGCAGATAAAAACGAACCAGTAGGAAAAGACCAATCAGTTAACTTGAATGAAGCTC
>NZ_JACBYC010000085.1 GCF_013415425.1 Gemella sp. GH3
TACTTAATCGTGTGTAGCTTTCGCTTCGTTTTCTTCCTTGAACTCTTATTCTTCTGAATAAACTCTTTTTCTCGGTTTTTTCTTGTAAATCTTGGTTATATAATTTCGTATTAAGTTTTCATTGTGCTTGAGTGCTTGAACACTCAAAACTAAACGAATTGTCAACCTTATTCCCTCTATCCTTAGAAAGGAGGTGATCCAGCCGCACCTTCCGATACGGCTACCTTGTTACGACTTCACCCCAATCATCTATCCCA
>NZ_JACBYC010000002.1 GCF_013415425.1 Gemella sp. GH3
GGATACAACATAACAAACAAATACACGCCAGAAAATACACAAGTTACTGGAGTAAAAGCTTGGGAAGATAATAATAACCAAGATGGAAAACGCCCAACAAGCATCACAGTAAATTTACTATCAAATGGAGAATTAGTTCAAAGTAAAGAAGTAAGCGAGCAAGATAACTGGAGTTACGAATTTACAAACTTGCCGAAATATAAAGACGGACAAGAAGTAAATTACACAGTAACAGAAAATCCAGTA
>NZ_JACBYC010000001.1 GCF_013415425.1 Gemella sp. GH3
GTAGTAACATATCCAGATGGAACAACAGACGAACTAGAAGTAACAGTAAAAGTTGTAGACAACAGAACAGACGCAGATAAAAACGAACCAGTAGGAAAAGACCAATCAGTTAACTTGAATGAAGAGCCAAAAGCAGAAGATTCAGTAGAGAACTTTGGAGACTTACCAACAGGAACAACAGCGTCATTCAAAACACCAGTTGACACAAGTTCAGCAGGAGA
>NZ_JACBYC010000089.1 GCF_013415425.1 Gemella sp. GH3
ATAATATTTTAGTAAAATAAGTAAATCAATATTTTGTATATTAAAATATTGATTTGAATGTATATGCATCTTTTTTATTGACTATTTATAATTATATTGATAAAATTATTTATAAATTAATGATTCAATTAAGGTTGGAGGAATTTTATGAGAAAAAAACAAAAGTTTTCATTAAGAAAATATGCTGTAGGGCTATGTTCGGTAACATTAGGATTTACAGCTGTAAGTGTTGCAAATCAAGAAATAACTATTTTAAATAATGTAGTTGCCTATGCTGCTGACGAAAATCCAGTTACTAAAGCAGTTATTTCTGGAGAAGTAAAAATATGGGACAATGCGAACGCACGTCAATATAACACAGGTTTATTCACTGGTAGTCAAGGATCTATTCCTAACGGAGCTAGCGAATTAACAGGATATACAGGTGTTACTGTTCGTCTTTTAGATGAATCAGGAAATGTTATTAAAGAAATTAGCTCGGGAGCTAATGGAACATTAGGAGACTTTAGCTTTGATGAGGTAAGTGACGGAACATATTATGTAGAGATAGGAGACACTAACTTAGTAGGGGTACCACATACTGTATTAAATTTACCAGCATTACAAAAATTCAGTGTACCTTTCCAATCATCAAACCGCTCTAATGCAATTGTAGTTAAAGATGGAGTTGTAACAGTTCAAGGGCAAGTAGAAATTGATCGCTTAGGAAATCCAGAATTAGATGATCAAGGAAATACAACGCCTATCTCTGATGTTTTATTTGCAGTTGTACGTAATTCTTATGCACTTGATTTAGCTACACGTATAGGTAGCTTCCAACTGCCAGGAACAACTGGTGGAGTGATAGACTTCGGAAAAGATCTTAATCTTTTTGAAGGAGGGTTATCTTACTTTGAACAAAATGATAATCGTTTTGCTACTTTAAAAGGTATACTTTTTGGAGATCACCCTAATGATGTAATTAATGCATTACCTAGACCTTCATTAACAGAAGAAGAACAAGCCTATGGATACGAATTTGTAGGTTGGGGAGTTGATGAAAGTATGAATGAGGCATATCCTGAATTAGCTGGTCAGATACTTAGTGAAGCTGAAGCGCTAAACCTTTATGTTAAAGGAGATGTTAAACTTCGTGCAATCTTTACATATCCGAGATATAATGTTACATTCGCAACAGATTTAGATAAAGGAACTATTAATGGAGGAGCTAGTGTAACAGGACAAATTGAAGGAAAAGTTAAATTGTCAACTGTATTAGACGCTCTGCCGGTGCCAGAGGCAAAAGAAGGATATGAATTTATCGGTTGGTACGTAGATCCAACAACAAATGTTGTACCAAATGAAAATATTTTAGGCACAACTGTCAATAAAGATTTAATTTATTATGCTAAATATAGACCTATAGAAAAAGCAACGTCTACAGAGCCTATAGTTAACCCTATAACAGAAGGAAGTACTACTGCAACTGGAATAGGTGTTGCAGGAGCAACTATAACAGTAACATTACCTAATGGTGATAAAGTAGATACAATAGTTAAAGAAGATGGAACTTGGTCAGTAGCTTCTACTTCACCGTTAAGTGTAGGTCAAGTAGTATCTGCTAAACAAGTTGAGGAAAAGAAAAACCCTAGTTCATCAGTAGACGCAACAGTAATGCCGAAAAAAGAAGAGATTTCACAAAATCCAATTATTAATGCATTAATTGAAGGAGGAAGTACTGTTTCAGGTAAAGGTATTCCTAATTCTAACATAGTTGTTACTTTTAAAGATAAGTCAACAGTATCTACAACAGTTAATGAGAATGGAGAATGGTCAGTAGATGTTCCATCAACAGCATTATTAGAAAAAGGTGATAATGTTTCTGTTACACAAACAGAGAAAGATAAAAATGTTAGTGCTGCAGTTGATGGTACGGTAGTGCCTGTTATTACAAAAGGAGACAAGGGAGACCCAGGAGAGAAAGGTGATAAAGGAGACAAGGGAGATCTAGGTGATAAAGGAGATAAGGGGGATCCAGGAGAGAAAGGTGATAAAGGAGACAAGGGAGATCCAGGAGAGAAAGGTGACAAAGGAGACAAGGGAGATCCAGGGGAGAAGGGAGACAAAGGAGACAAAGGAGATCCAGGAGAAAAAGGTGATAAAGGAGATAAGGGGGATCCAGGTAAAGATGGTGAATGTGGATGTGATCCAACACCGGAACCAAACCCAACACCGACGCCGACACCAGATCCAGAACCAAACCCAACACCAACGCCAAATCCAGAACCAAATCCAACACCAACGCCAAATCCAGAACCAAATCCAAACCCGACGCCAAATCCAGAACTAAATCCAAACCCAACACCAAATCCAGAACCAAACCCAAACCCGACACCAACACCGAATCCGGGAGGACAAACACCAAGTAATCCAGGAACGAAAGATGAAGAAATCAAGAAAAAATTATCTAATACTGGAGTAAACTCAACAGCTACAACATCAGTAGTAGGATTAGGACTAATGTTAGCGGCACTTTACATTAGAAAAAAAAGACAATAATTAAATAATTAATAAATAGTGATAAGGAATTTAATTTATAAGAAACCTTATCACTATTTTTATATAAATTTTATAAAATATATTGTTAAAAACAGTAAGCGTATTTATAATATGTAATATTTGTGATAAAATAATTGTAGGGGATTGCAATTTACAAAAAAGGAGAATATTTTGAAGAAAAAAATTTTATTTTTATTAGTATTTGTTGTCTTATCTGGTTGTTCAAATAATAGTAAAGAAGTTAAAAAACAGGGAAATAATACTGAACAAAATAATAAGGTTATAGATCCAGATAATAAAGAAAGACCCAAGTCGTTAAGCTGTTGCGAAGGAGATGAAAAAATAGAACCTAAAATATATGATATGACTGGGCAAGAATTAATAAGCATAGAAAATGATAAAGTTGAAAAAGAAAGATACCTTGTAGTAGATACTAGATCAGAAGAAGAATATTTACAAGGTCATTTAAAATATGCTATAAATATGCCAGCAGATAACTTTAAAAACTTAATAGGAAGAATACGTGATGTTGAAAAAGTTATTATTTATGGTCACAACAAAGAAGAAACAAGAGTTTTAGCAGAAGAATTATTAGCAGATGGCTTTGTATATGTCTATAATGCGCAAGGCGTAGATGAATTTTCTTATAATTATGTTATATATAAGAATTTAATAGGGTCAGAATTTCAAAAAATAATAAATAAGAAAGAAGAAGCATTTATAGATAGTAGAGATGAAAAAGATTTCAATAAATCGCATGTAGAGAATGCAATTAATGTAAATCATAATAATCTTGATAATATAGAAGATAAGTTGTCACGTGATAAATCTAAGGCTATTTATCTATACGATTATACGGGAGATCGTTCAGTAATTGTTGCAGAGTATTTACAAAAATTAGGATATAATAATTTAACTATATCTATAGATGGAACTAAAGAAACTCAATTCAAATTTTAAAAAAATATTGAAATCGATTTTCTGTTATGATACAATTTAATTGAGAATTATAAAATTATATAGGAGTATCCAATGAAATTCAGAAAAATAATGACCTTGTTATTTTTATCTACTATAGCTATAAATTTGTCGGCTTGTTCAACAGATGACAAACATAATCATAATTCTGATGTATCTAATAAAAGTTCAGAAATAAAATTTAAAGAAATAGTAGGGGAGGAATTACAAAAAATTCAGGACACAAATTTTGATACAGAAAATTATATATTGGTTGACACTAGATCAAATGAGGATTATAAAAAAGGTCATTTAAAATATGCTCTAAATATACCGTTTAAAGAATTTAAGAATAATGTTTCTAAATTAGAGCAATACAAAGATAAGAAGATAATTTTTTATTGTCATAAAAAAACTATGAGTATAGATGCAGCTAAGATGTTGGTAGATGCAGGGTTTGACAAAGAAAATCTAGTTATAGCACCAGGTGTCAAAGAATACACAGATTACAAATTTGAAAAATATGTTAATGTTATAGGAGAAGATTTTCAGCAGATGCTAGCAAATGAAGATGGATTAGTTTTAGATGTTAGAACTCAGGCAGATTATAATAAAGGACATATAAAAAATTCTCAAAATATAGATGTTGACAATTTAGATAATATAGTGAGTGTTCTACCTAGTGATAAAAATACTTACATTTATGTATATTCTTATAATAAAAATACAGCAACAGTTGTATCACAAAGGTTAGTAGAATTAGGGTATTTTAATGTGATTAATTCATTGTCAGGTACAGACTATTATAATTTTGAATTTTAAATAATAAAAAATTATAAAAGGAGAATATATTATGAAAATAAAAAAAATATTTGCTAGTGTAGTAATATTAGTATTAGTAATAACTATTGTAGGATGCTCTACTTCTTCTAATTCTTCGACAAATAGTTCTAGTTCAGGAACTATAAAAGAGATGAGTGGAGAAGAGTTGGCTAAGATTCAAAATGATAAAGATAAGAAAGAGAAGTATCTTGTTATAGACGTTCGTTCTGAAGAAGAGTACAAAGCAGGTCATTTGCAACACGCTATTAATATAGCTGTGGGAGATGTTAAGTCTAACATAGATAAGATTAAATTTTGGAAAGAAAAGCCAGTGATTCTTTATTGTAATAGCGGTAAGAAAAGTAAAGAAGCAGCAGATATATTAATTGCAGAAGGATTTAAAGATGTAACAAATGCCAAAGGAGTAAAAGAGTACACAGATTATAAATTGGTAAAATATAATAATATTTTGGGAGAAGATTTCCAAAAAGTAATAACAGAAGAAAAAGGATTGTTCTTGGATGCTAGAAAATCTTCTGATTATCAAAAATCACATGTGAAAGATGCTAAAAATGTTGATCCAGACAATTTAGGTGACATTGAAAAAATTCTTCCAGAAGATAAAAATCAAGCTATTTACACTTATTGTTATAGTGGTAATAGATCAGGAGTAGTTGCTCAAAAGTTAGTTGATTTAGGAT
The DNA here is from genome assembly GCF_013415425.1 of Gemella sp. GH3. Taxonomy (GTDB): domain Bacteria; phylum Bacillota; class Bacilli; order Staphylococcales; family Gemellaceae; genus Gemelliphila. Next base: position 5,019 of record NZ_JACBYC010000089.1, read on the forward strand.
ATACTAATGTTAATAATGCTTTAGATGGAACAAAAGAATTTGATTACAAATTTTAAAATATAATAAGGAGGTAGGGGACTTTAAGTCCCTTATTTTAATATGACAGAAATAGTTATTTTATTTACTAGAGTACCTAAAGAAGGGAGTACAAAGACTAGACTTTATGATTTTCTAACCCCAAAAGATGCGGTAGAAATTCAAAAAAAAATGTTAAAAAATATTTTTTCTAACCTAATAAAATGGAATTTTAAGGTAGTTGTATACCACGATGGAAATAAAGAAGATGATAAATATATGTCAGATTTATTAAGTGTACAAGAAGATATATTTTTTTATCAAAGAGGAAAAACGTTAGGGGAAAAAATGTACAATGCTTTCAACGATGTTCAGAAATTGTATCCCAATAAAAAAACAATTTTAATAGGTTCAGATATAGTAAATATTTCCAAAGAAATGATAGAAACAGCCTTTAATAAACTTAATAATAATGAAGCGGTAATAAATCCAACTTTTGATGGCGGATATTATTTGATAGGACTTAGAAAATTGAAAGAAGAAATTTTTTCTCTATCAGAGTATGGAACAGAAACAGTTTTTTCAAAAACTATTAATTCTTTTGAAAAAAATAATATTACGTACTACGTAGGCGAAAAATGTCTAGATATAGATACTAAAGAAGATTTGTTAGCATATGAAACGGGCTTCAAAAATGTGGCATTGCTAGGAGCAGGAGAATATAATATAAATTTCCTTTATGATTATGATATTGTAGAAAAAAGAGTTTTGCGACTTAATATGAAAAGTCAGATGAATTTAGATAATCAAATGGCTTATGAATATCATACTTTGAAATTATTAGAAGATAGTGGTGTAACTCCTAAAGTTTATAGTTTAGAAGAATCACCTAAATTGATACCTTATAAGTATTTGACTATGGAGTATTTGCAAGGAAGACCTTTGGATTACAATAAAGATATGAAAATTGCCTCTTATTTATTGAGTAAAATTCATAATCATAAGTATTCGCTAAAAAACGAACTTATATTGGCGAAAAATCCATTTAAACTAATGTATGAAGAATGTGAAAATATGGCTAATCACTATTTATTATGGGAACAAGGAGATTTAAAAGTAAAAACATATTTAAAAAGATTTTTAGAAGTTTGTAAAGATAAATTAAAGGATAACTATATTTTAGGTAATCAATGTATTATAAATACAGAGCTTAACTCTGGAAACTTTATAATAGGTAAGGCTAAGGAAGACAGTTATGTTATAGACTGGGAAAAATCACTTATAGGAGAATGTGAACAGGATATTGCACACTTTTTAGCACCAACAACAACATTTTGGAAAACAGACAAAATACTTAGTTTAACAGAAATTGATGACTTTTTGGAAGATTATAGTAATTATAGACATTTTTCTAGGGAGAAGTTTGAACAATATTTTATTTTTACTTGTTTAAGAGGTATTACGTGGTGTAGTATGGCTTATAAAGAATATACATTAAGAGAAAAAATATTAACTGATGATTACACTTTTAATAAAATACGTAGTTACTTGGATTACAAATTTTTGGAAATGCTTGAAAGTTACTTTATTTAGTTACTATACAATTTTATATTAGAAAATTTGTGATATTATATTTCATTATTAAAAATAAATTTATTTATTAATATTTAAGTTTGCAACATTTATGAGTATGTTATTAATATACAATATTTAAAGTGTGATATAAATAAAAGAAAAGAGGGGTGTTATGCAAGATTTTATTGCGAGTTTTGGAGTTTTTTCTCCCATAATTTATTTATTAATATTTTCTATATTTCCAATATTCTTTTTTCCGGTACCTATTTTAGCTGTTGTAGGAGGAGTATTATTTGGATTTGTAAAAGGAAGTATTTTAACTTTTCTAGGGGCTAGTATAAACTGCTATTTGATGTTTATCATATCTAGAAAATTTGGAAGAGATTATGTAAAAAAATTACTGACTAAGAGATTAACACCAAAACAACATGAAAAAATTTTTAATGTTAGTGATGAAAAATTAATGGTTAGTTTAGTTATTTTGAGACTTATTCCCCTTGTTCCTTATAATTTGATAAACTATGGATTTGGACTTACTAATATAAGTTTGACTAAGTATATGATTGCTAGTGTTTTAGGTATTATACCGGGGACTATTGTATTTTTGAATTTTGGAGCAGCGTCTACTAATATTTGGAGTATAGAATTTTTATTATCGACAATATTAGTATTGCTTTTGACGGGGGGATCTATTTATATTTCAAAAATAGTTGAGAAAAGAGAGCTTAATAAAAAATAGAGGTACACGTAAAGTGTACCTCTATTAATAAAGACATTTTGGCGGGAATGTGTGGGAATCGAACCCACCCAAGAGGCTCCTAACCCCTCATACTAGTTTTGAAGACTAGAGAGCACACCAGAACTCATCCACTCCCGAAATCCTATACAATAATTATACAAGAAAATTTGTGTTAAATCAATACAAACTTTTAGAGATATAAAAAAATCGGTAGAAGATATAACTAGTATAATCTTCTACCTAGAAAAGGAAAGTTTATGAAGTTTTCTAAATAAAATTAATTATTTAGACAATTCGTATTATATAACGTAAAACTTAAATGAACTTAAAATTTTATTTTAAGTTCTTTATATTTTCTATAAGAATTTCCTTGTTTAAAGAGCCAATAGTCTTAGTATTAATTGTTCCATCGCTATTTATAAATATATGTGTAGGAAAAGATCTTATGCTATAGTTAACGTTAAATCTATCATTAGTGTCGAATAACACAGGGTAAGTAATTTTAAAAGTATTGATTTTGTTTACTATTTCTTTTTTTGAGTCGTTACTTCCGATAGCATTATTAAATCCTTCGTCATTAGGGAATGTCATAGATAAAAATACTATATCGTCTCTATTTTTTAATTCTTGATATGCTTTTTCTAATTCTGGTAGTTCTTTTATACAAGGTCCGCACCAGCTGGCCCATGCATTAATATATACTTTTTTACCTTCGAAATCGCTCAATTTAACATCATTTCCATCAATATCTTTTGCGGTAAATTTATATGCTATATTTTTGGTTACTTCTTCTTTATTGTTTGTAGATTTTATATCATTTTCTACTTTATTGTTTGAACAAGCAGTTAGAAATAAACTGCTTATAATTATCGGTAATAAAATTTTTTTGTTCATATATAGTCTCCTTTACTGTGAGTTAGAAAATATATTTTGCTATAAATCCCTGAAATGATCCTGTAAGAATAGAAATACCTATAATCACTAAAATAATTCCTGATATTATAATGGTATAGTCTAATATTTTGTTGTGTTTTTTTAGAATTTTTAATATAGATGAGGCAAATATTGCTACTATAATAAATGGTAAAATAAATCCTAAACAATAAATTATTATTAGAAGATAACTAAGTATACCTGTATGAGTACTTGCGTATAAAAAGACGCTAGCTAATATTGGACCAATACAAGGTGTCCACGAAAAACTAAATGTAAATCCCATAATAAATGATAACGCAGGATTTGCACCTTGAATTTTTCTTTGGACTTTAAATTTTCTTTTCAAAGAAAATTCTCTTTTGAAAAATTGTAAGTTTATTACACCTAATTGCAATAATCCCATAAAAATTATAATAATTCCACTGATGTATTTCACGGTTGTAATATGTTGTTGCAGTATTGAACTAATAAAGCTAGTTGCAAATGCTAAGATAAAAAATGTTGTAGAAATACCTATAATGAAAAGAGTTGAATTTATAATCGTTGTTTTACCATTTAATTCTGTTTTCCCGTCATTAGTTTTCTCTCTTTTTCCTGCTAAGATACTTAAATAAATGGGAATAATAGGAATTACACAAGGGGAGAAGAACGATAATACACCTTCTATAAATACAGCTAATAGCTTTATGTTTTGAAAATCCACTTTAATTTCTCCATTAAATTAATTATTTTATAATTTAATAATAAACTAAATTCTCAAAAAAATAAAGCGTTATACATTGTATATTTACGGTTTTTTGTAAATATTAAGATAAGGAATTTAATGTTATTTTTCAAAATTACATAAAAGTGACAGGATATACTTCGTGTTTCAGAATAATATCACTAGTATTACAATGTTGTTACAACTATTGAAAAAGATAAAAAAGTATACTAGAATGTTATTTGTAGCTGAACTATGTGTATAGTTGTCGGCTTTTGTATTTGATATTATGAAAAAAGAAAAAATTTTTAATTGAGATATTTTAAGGAGATTATAAAAAACATGAGCAAGTTAAATAAAATAGTAGCAGGGACAGCAGTTGTCTCGACAATAGCATTAGGATATACGGCATTAGCTGATGCAGATATCTATACTGTAAAATCAGGTGATACACTTTGGGATATAGCTATGAATAATGGAACTACAGTTGATCAACTTATGAAAGATAATAATTTGACAAGTAGTTTAATTTTCCCAGGAGATCAACTTTCTTTCCAAACGACTGCAACACAAGTAGCTCAAGCAGAAGTTAATGGTGGAGAATACAAAGTTGTTCTAGGTGATACTTTATTCAAGATTGCTAATCAATTTGGAACTACAGTTGATGTTCTAGTTGCAAACAATAGTATTGAAAATCCAAATGTAATAATGGTTGGTCAAATTTTAAATGTAAGTAAAGAAGCAGTTGCTAAAGAAGTTGCCCCAGTAGCTGAAGAAGTGAAAGAGGAAGCACCAGTTGTTGCTAAACAAGAACAACAACCGGTTGAGGCTGTACAACAAGCACCTCAAGCAGAGCCAGTAGCGGCTACTCCAGAAGTACAAACTAGAGCAGCACAACAAGTTGCCCCAGTAGCATCAGGAAATAAAGCAGCGTCTATTTATGCAGCAGCTGTATCGCAATTAGGAGTATATCAAGATTGTACTATGTTGGTAACTAATGCTTTAGGATCAGTAGGAATTAACTATCACAACTGGCCAGCAGGATACTTAAGTTTAGGAACTGTAGTGTCAGCTGATCAAGCACAACCAGGAGATTTAATTTACTATGCAAATGGAGGGATGGGTCTAGCTCATATCGCAGTTTATGCAGGTAATGGACAAGCTATCCACGGTGGATGGAATGGAAACCAAACTGTAACAGCGAGTGCTTATGTAGGTAGTGGACCAGTGTTTATCCGTGTACACTAATAAAAAAACAAATAAAAAAAAGATACTTCAATCATTTGAAGTGTCTTTTTTTATTCTTCTATTGTTAGATAAGTTTATTTGTATAATTTGCATATATTAACTTTATACGTCTTATATTATAATTTCTAAAAATTATTTTGTTATAATATTACTTTTGAAGAGATATTTTATAAATTATAAGATAAATCTTTTTAAATAAAAGGTATATAGTCAATTTTTTTAAAATGTTGTATAATAGTTTTATATTATTAAAAAAGGAGAATATTATGTATTTAGGAGTGGATGTAGGAGGAACTACAATAAAATTTGCGGTAATTAATGATGAGTACAAGATTGTTCTTCATGAGGTATGCAAAACCCCAGATAATAAAACTTTGAGAATAGTTGATGAAATTTATCGTATAGCGAAGGCTATAAAAGAGAATTTTGATTTTAAATATATAGGTATTTCTACATCTGGAGTTGTAGATGTAAATAAAGTAGAAATTATTAGCTCTGGTCTTAATATACTAAATTATGTTGGCACTAATTTTCAAACTGAATTAGGAGATAAATTAGGTGTTAAGGTTTATGCTGATAATGATGTTAATTGTGCGTTATTGGGAGAACAATGGTTAGGGGCAGCTCAAGGATTAAGTGAAGTTTTTTGTCTAACTTTAGGTACCGGAATAGGTGGAGCTTATTATTTGAATGAATTACCACAAGGATCTAATTTTAGTGCGGGCGAGATAGGTCAGGCACGTTATGATTTTGTTACAAAAACAAACTATGAGCAAAGAGCATCTACTATTGCTTTGGAAAGAAGAATAAGAAGAGAAATTGATGAAAATTTATCTGTAAAAGAATTTTTCGAACTGTGTAGAGCTAATGATGAAAAATCTCTAAAATTATTAGATGAGTGGATTTTTCACCTATCAGAAGGTATAGTAGATATGTTGTTAATATTAGATCCTAAGTATGTAGTTATAGGTGGTGCTATATCACGTCAAGGTGATTATTTATTAAATTTGATTGAAAATAAAGTTCGTGAACTAAATCCAATAAAGATTAATAAAACTAAATTTCTAGTAGCAAAGCTAGGGAATGAGGCTGCTTTGTACGGAGCTATTAGTCCTTTTATAAAAAATAAATAACTGGAAATTATTAAGGTGTTTAATAATAATGTTTTTAATGGTTAAACACCTTTTTATTATTAATTTTTGTACAGATAATCGTTTTCAATATATATATATATATATATATTGAAAAAATTAAATAAAAAATGTATAATAGGATGATGGGAGGGATGACAATGATATTAGAATATAAAAATATTTATAAGAGTTTTGGTGACAAAGAAGTCTTAAAAGGAGTTAATTTTACTGCCAAAAGTGGTGTAGCAAATGGATATTTGGGTCGTAATGGTAGTGGAAAGACTACGAGTTTTAGGTTATTATTAGATATTTTCAGACCAGACAAAGGAGAAATATTATTAGACGGGAAACCTATAAATAGAAGAGACATTAAAATAGGTTATCTACCAGAAGAAAGAGGAATGTATGATGGAGTTGGACTAGTAGATCAATTAGTATATTTTGGTATGCTAAAAGGTATGGACAGAAGTTCTGCTACTAGAGAAGCGAAAAAATGGTTAGAGTTTTTTGAGTTAGAAGATAACAAAAAGCAATTAAAAACTTTATCGAAAGGTAATGCTCAAAAAGTTCAAATTATTCAATGTATTATTGATAATCCTGATATTTTGGTATTAGATGAGCCTTTTAGTGGCTTAGATCCAGTTAATGTAGGAAAGTTAAAAGAAGTAATTAATTCAGCTATTGCTAAAGATAAATTAGTAATCTTCTCTTCTCATCAGATGCCAGTAGTAGAAAGTTTTTGTGAAGATATTAATTTACTAGAAAAAGGTAAAATTGTTTTGAGTGGTAGTCTAGAAGAAATTAAGAAAGAATATGGTCATGGTAGAATGATACTTAAAGCATCTAACTACAATGAAAATGATTTGAAAAATATTTTAAATAAAGAAAATTTAGGGATAGATTTTTCTATTCAAGATAAATCGTTATTATTAGATTATGTATCTTCAAATAGTAAAAATAATTTCGTTAATTATTTAGCTAAAAGTGATGTAGATATAGAAGAATTTAAACTTTATAAACCTAGTTTGGAACAAATATTTGTAGAGAAAGTAGGTGATTTAGATGAATAATTTATTAACTGTTTTTTTATTTGAGTTTAAGCAATTTTTAATTAAGAAAACTACTATTATAACTTTTGCTATTTACATAATATTGGCTTTTGGAGCTACTTTTGTACCAAGTTTATTTGAAGATAATGGGATATTCTCTTCTGATAGTACAAGTTCTAATAACAATTTTGAGCGTAGCGCTTATATAGTAAAAGATGTTGATAACTTTAATATAGATAAGTCTTATTTAAAAGAAGCGAAAGAATATTCTGATCTATCTACTCTTGAACAAGATATTAAAGATGGTAAAATAGAAGAAGCTATAGTTTTTACGAAAGATGGTTATGACTATTTAGTTAAATCAAATTCTCTAACAGGAAATAATAGTCAATTTATTAGTATATTTGATAATTTTGTTAAGAAATATATTTACGAACAAAACAACTTAGATTATATGAAAGTTCAATCAGTTAATGTATCAGTACCAAAAGTAAATGTTGTGGCTGTTTCGGGAGAAGATGGAGTGCAAACATCATCAAAAGCATTTTCTATCTATGTGTTATCTTTTGTACTATATATTCTGATTATTATGTTTGGTTCAACGCTTGCTTCAAATGTTGCTCGTGAAAAAACTAATAGAGCAATGGAGCTTCTAGTAATTAGTGTAAAACCTACCACTTTAATATTAGGTAAAGTACTTGCTTTTTGTTCGGTAGCGTTAATGCAAATTGTTGCTCTTTTAGGTACAGTTTTTATAGGGTTGAAAATTAATATTGATAATTATTCTAATGTTATAAAAAATGTTTTGGAAAATATGGATTACACATTTATAGCAGTTTGGTTATTATTTGCATTAACAGGTATAATTATGTTTATGTTCTTGTTTGCGGCTTGTGGTTCTTTAGTTAGTCGTATAGAGGAAGTTAATACAGTAATTACATTGCCTATGATTATGTTTATTGCATCTTTTATGGCTAATGTTTCTCTTATGTGGGATTATGATACAAAATTGTTTAAAGTTTTATCTTATATTCCGTTCACATCATATTTTACTATGGGAACGCGTTACGGACTATCAGGTGATTTACCTTTATTAGAAGTTGTTGTATCTTATGTGATTTTACTTATAACAACTATAATTATTGCTTTATTATCTGGTAAAATATATCGAAATGCAACATTAAGATATGGACAAAAATTAAGTTTCTTCAAAATGATGTTTAATAAATAGCATTATAAAATAACGTAAATATTTTTATTGGTCGTTGCTAGTTTATTTATAAAAGATTAAAAATAAACGATATTGAATAATATAGGGCGTATCTATAAAATATTTACTATTGATAAAATAGAATATCAAATCAAAAATAAAAAGCTGATATCAAAAGATATCGGCTTTTTTAATGTTAAAAATTTTATAATATTACGTTGTTGTATATAATTGTTTTGAGATAATTGGATATAAATTAAATTTTTATCTTTTAGTATAGAATAACTTGCTTGTTGTTAATACTGTTTGACAAACTTTGTGTGGTAAGTTAGAATATATTTAAAATAAATAATAAAAATTTTGTGATAAAATTAATAAAGGTGATAATTCAATGGAAAATTATGAAATAACGCTTAGTGCGTCTAAAATGACATATCAAGTAGAGGCTATGAGACTATTAAATCATAACAAAACGTTGATAAATAATTATATAGATGCATCTAAGAAATTGAAGACTTTTCCTGTTTGTTTAGAGTATTTATCTAGCTTTTATGATGAGAAAACAGGTAGTAGTGGAACATTATTTTATAATAACTTAGAAGAAAATTATATATTAGCCTATACTGGTACTAATCCTTATACTGATGCACAAAAAGATATAGAGACGGATATTTACGGAATATTAATGGGGCAAGGTAGTCATTATCTCCCTTGCTTTAGATTTTATAAAAATGCTAGAGAAAAATATGGAGATAATATAATTTTAACTGGACATTCCTTAGGAGGAAATATTGCACAAAGAGTCGCTATAGAATTTGATGTGAAGCATACCTATATATATAATTCTGCTCCTATTTATATAAAAGATGGTGTAGATTTACTTATGGATGTTAACGATAATAATAGAACTATCTATACGAAACGCATAAGAAAATATAGAAATAATATCCAAAAAATAAATAAAAAAATAGAGAAATTTACAGGAGAAATAGTTCATTTTTCTTCGGAGGAAGATATATTAAACAGACTGATGAGTTTGTTAGGGGATGAAGCTGTATATGTTGGAAAGAATTATATTTTAAAAGGGGCTGGCTGGCACTCTTTGAAGCTAATGGAGCAAAGCAATGTTGATATAATAAGAAAAATAATATCAAAAGAAAGTTTTTCAAAAGAAAGCTTAGCTAAAAATTATGTTTCTATAAGTAGAGATGAGACATTAACTTTAAGAAATGTTGCCCAAGATAGAAAATTATCTTTGGAATATTTTTTCGAGTTATTTTTAGGTAATGATAAAGTCGGAAAATTTTTTGAAAATGTAATTAAAGATATAGATATGAACAAATTTTTCCTTTATTTAGTAGAGAAGATAGATAATAAAGAAAATTAGAGAAAAGTTACAAACTAATCTCTAGTTTTTTATTTTTTATAAATAAAAAATATTCAGTATAGAGATTTTTTCTACACTGAATAGTATATACCAATTAATTTTAGTAATGTTTTTCTAAAAGGCTTTTTATCCAATTTTGCGCATTTAATAAATCTGTTTTTGTAGGATGAGGTTTTGATATTTCTACCCACTCAAGCATAGTTTGGTCAATTTTGTGTATAAAGTTTGGGTCTCGCCACGTTAGAAATTTGAATACAATTAATATTTTAGGGTCTATTTTTCCTTGACATATAAATGATCCTAAAATATTGTTGTTTAAGTTAGTCATATATTGTGTAAAATTGTTTATGGAATCTTTTGCGTGATAATGTTCTACAGGAACACCACAAGTCATAAAGATAGCTACATTCTTCTGTCTTATATTTTGCGTTTCTATAAAATTCATCATATTTTTGTTGGCAGTTCCTTTATCTGTCCAACACCCTAAAATATAAAAATCATACATTGATAGCTTTGTTTTTGCTTTTTTAATATTTATTAAGTCAACGTTAGCAAAATTTTTTATTTGCTCATAAATAGCTTTTGCAACTTTATATGTATTTTTAGTTTTAGATGAATATGCTAATAAAATTTTCATATTAATCTCCCTCTGGTATATTAAATTTATCTTTTATAGCATCTGCTACAATCATACCTGTATACCAGGCAATCATTAAATTGTAACCTCCGATTTCTCCGTGTAAATCTAGTATTTCTCCTGCAAAGTATAAATTTTTAATTCTTTTATGTTCACAGTTTTTAGGGGATATTTCTTTTAGAGAAACACCTCCTGCTGTTGTAAATGCATATTCTATAGGAAAAGTCATTACATTGTTAAATTGGTATCTTTTAATTTTATTTGTAATAAATTTTCTTATTTCTTTTTTATTAGGATTTGTTGTAGGGAAGTATTGCATAATATGACTATAAAATCTTTTAGGGAATTTATCTTTTAAGTAATTTTTATCCTCCCATAAACAGTCAAATAGTTGTTCTTCTGTATAATCTGGAAGGAAATCTAAAAATGTATCTCCTTCTCCTCTCGCCACAAATTCTCCCATACTAATTGCAACTGGCCCACTTATTCCTTTATGTGTAAATAAAATACTTCCTATAAAATTTCTTTTTTTATTAAACATTTTTACTTTATTTAAAGAAAGTCCAGATAATCCTACAAAGTCTGGATATTTAAGAGCTACTTCACTAGGGTAGATGTTTGTGAATTTAACGCCGTACTTTTTTAATATTTTATGCATAGAGCCATCGCTTCCGCTTTGAGGATAACTTTTTCCTCCTGCACAAACTACAATATTTTTTCCGTAAAATTCTTGATTATCAGTTTTTACGCCTACAATTTTATTATTTTCGAATATAAGGTCTGAAACTTTTTGTTTTTTTTGAAGGTGTACATTATGTATTCTAAAGCATTCTACAACATCTCTTGCTTTTTCGCTTGCAGGATAAAGGCGTCTATTTTCTTGCTTTAATGGAAGTTTATGTTTTTTAAAGAAGTTATGTAAATCATATTTGTGATAAGCTGTTCTTAGGAATCTTCCGTTATGAATAGCTTTTTCTAACTCGCTAGGAGAGTCGCTAGAAAGAACGTTACATCTTCCGTTGCCTGTCATAAGAAGTTTTGTGCCTATCCTTTTGCTCCCTTCTAACAGTAGTACTTTTAAATTTGTGTTATTTAATTGATCAGCTATCATAAGTCCAGAGCTACCAGCTCCTATAATAATTAAATCGTATCTCATAGTAATAGTATCCTTTATTTATGTATTAAATTTAAATATAAAAGCAAAAAGAAAGCACTATTTTACAAATAAAAAATAAATAATAAAAATTTTTATTTTAATTTTATTTTATTTATAGTTATACAACAATATGCAAGATTATTATATATACAGATGAAAACAAACTATCAAAATATACTCAAAACAAATATAATGATATGTAAACAGTTATGTTTCACTGTTCAATTAACATGTATAAATGAAAATATAGTATAAATAAATTATTTATTTTCAAAAAACAGATATATAACAACAGTTTACAAAGAAAAAACATTGTGCTATAATACAAGTGTAAAATGATTTAAGTGATATAGTACTGTTTTTAGTGATAATGATTTCTAATTATTATTTTATACTTTATGATAGTCTTTGTCTACTTAATATTATTTAAAATATAAAAAGGAGTGTCATAAGATGGCAAAAGCAAAAGAAGTAACAATAAACCCAGTAGAAGAAGTAAATGTGCTAGTAGAGAAAGCACAAGAAGCATTATCGAAGTTCTTAGAAATAAAAGAACAAGAGAAAATAGATGAGATAGTGCAAGCAGCAGCAGTAGCAGCCTTAGCAGCACACGGGCCATTGGCAGTAGCGGCTGTAGAAGAAACTGGAAGAGGAGTAGTAGAAGACAAAGCTACAAAAAACCTATATGCCTGTGAATATATAGTAAACAGCATGAGAGGGCTAAAAACAGTAGGAGTAGTAGATAGAGACGAAGTAGATGGGCTAGTTGCAATAGCAGAGCCAGTAGGGGTAATCTGTGGAGTAGTACCTACAACAAACCCAACATCAACAACAATATTCAAATCATTAATAAGTTTAAAAACAAGAAACCCAATAATCTTCAGCTTCCACCCATCAGCAAACGAATGTTCAAAAGAAGCAGCAAGAATAGTAAGAGATGCGGCGGTAGCGGCAGGAGCACCAGAGAACTGTATACAATTTATAGAGAAACCATCAATGGAAGGAACAAATGCCTTAATGAACCATGATGGAGTAGCAACAATCCTAGCAACAGGAGGAAATGCAATGGTGCGAGCAGCATACTCATGTGGGAAACCAGCATTAGGAGTAGGAGCAGGGAACGTACCAGCATACATTCACAAAGAAGCAAAACTAAAACAAGCAGTAAATGACATAGTATTAAGTAAAGCATTCGACAACGGAATGATATGTGCATCAGAACAAGCAGCTATAGTAGACAAAGAACTATATGACGAATTTGTAAGCACAATGAAATCACATAGAGTATACTTCGTAAACAAAAAAGAAAAAGCATTACTAGAAAAACTACTATTTGGAGTAGAAGCAAAATCAAAAGACTGTGCGGGAGCAAAACTAAACTCAGTAATAGTAGGGAAACCAGCAACAGAAATAGCAAAACTAGCAGGATTTGAAGTACCAGAAGGAACAGTAATCCTAGCAGCAGAATGTTCAGAAGTAGGAGTAAACGAGCCATTAACTAGAGAAAAACTATCTCCAGTATTAGCAGTAATAAAATCAAAAGATACAAAAGATGGACTAGAAAAATCTAGACAAATGGTAGAATTCAACGGACTAGGGCATACAGCAGCAATACATACACAAAATGCAGAAGTAGCAGAAGAGTTCGGAGAAATAGTAAGAGCGTGTAGAATAGTGTGGAATTCACCATCAACATTTGGTGGAATAGGAGATGTTTATAATGCATTTATCCCATCACTAACACTAGGATGCGGAAGCTACGGAAGAAACTCAGTATCAGGAAACGTATCAGCAGTAAACTTATTGAACATAAAGTTAATAGGGAGAAGAAACAATAATATGCAATGGTTCAAAGTACCACCAAAAATCTATTTTGAGCCAAATGCGATAAGATACCTAAGAGATATGGAGGGTTTGGAGAGAGTAGTAATAGTAACTGATGAATCAATGGTAAAACTAGGATTTGTCCAAAAAGTAGTAGATCAGTTAAACAAACGAAGCAATAAAGTGCAAGTACAAGTGTTTGATGGAGTAGAGCCTAACCCAGATATTACAACTGTAAAAAAAGGTACAGAACTTATGGAAAGCTTTAAGCCTGACGCTATAGTAGCACTAGGTGGAGGATCTCCAATAGATGCGGCGAAAATCATGTGGTTATTCTACGAGCGTCCAGATGCAGACTTTAATGAATTAGTACAAAAATTTGCGGACATAAGAAAACGTACAGTTAAATATCCAAGTTTAGGAAAAGTTAAATTTATTGCAATTCCTACTACTTCGGGAACAGGTAGTGAGGTAACACCATTTGCGGTAATCTCGGATAAAGAAAATGACAAAAAATATCCACTAGCAGATTATGCTATAACTCCTCACGTAGCAATAGTAGATCCAAACCTAGTATTAACAGTGCCAAAAAGAGCGACAGCAGCGACTGGTATGGACGTGTTAACTCACGCAACAGAAGCATATGTAGCTATCTTGGCTAATGACTATACTGATGGAATAGCATTAAAAGCTATAAAACTTGTTTTTGAAAATCTAGAAAAATCAGTTCACGAAGCCGATAGAGATGCAAGAGAAAAAATGCATAACGCATCATGTTTAGCAGGTATGGCGTTTGCGAATGCGTTCTTAGGAATAGCACACTCAATGTCACACAAGATAGGTGGTAAATTCCATACTGTCCACGGTGAAAACAATGCAACGTTATTACCATATGTAATTAAATATAATGGTACAAAACCAGGTAAAGTAGCTTTATGGCCTAAATATGAACATTATCAAGCGGCAGAAAGATATCAAGAAATTGCCAAAATGTTAGGGCTAAAAGCAGACACTCCAGAACAAGGTGTTGAATCTTATGCACAAGCTGTGTATGAACTAGGTAGAAAAGTAGGATGTCCAATGGCATTCAAAGAGCATGATGCTTTTGCAAAATCAGGAATTGGCTTTAAAGAATATAAAGCTAGCTTAGAAAAACTAGCATTCGATTCTTTCGAAGATCAATGTACACCAGCTAACCCACGTCTTGCGATGATTAAAGATATGGAAGGAATTATGGAAGCAGCTTGGGATGGTTACGGAGAGAAAAAATTCGTAGAAAAAATTTAAATACTTTGATACTCCTATAAAAATTAAATATTAAAATGTAAATGTAATAAAAAAGAGAGCTAATTGCTCTCTTTTTTATTAAGGATATAATAATTATGTAAGACATTTTCCCTTGAAAATATTATACTTATTTTGGTGAAAATATTACTTTTAGCTGTTCTTCGTTCAAGTTTTCTATTAACTTGATTGATGACTCCACTATATCCATATGTGTTGTATCTTTATGAATTACAGAAGCGCATATAGCTCCTTGTAATATTGAGAAAAACCAAGTACTTATAGTTTGGCTTGTAATTTTATTTAAACCTATATTTTCTATAGTTTCTGATAAAGTGTTTCGCCATTCTTGTACTATTTCTCCACATTTTTTAGATACTTCTGGAGCTTGCCCTATAGTCTCTAATGCTAGCAAAGTCAAACGAAAACTAGGCGTTCCGTAACTTCTCTCTTTTGTCTTAAATACCATTAGTAAGCTTTCTAATATTTCTTTTAATGTAGAATTTTTATCTATTGAATTTTGAAATTTTTTGTTAAATTCCATATTAATGTTATCAAGTGATGAAATAATAATATCATCTTTTCCTTTAGGGAAATAATGATATAAACTTCCTTTTGGGGATTTTGATTTTTTTATAATATCTTGTAGATTTGTTTCCGTGTAACCATGTTTTTGTATTAATTTTGTGGTTTCTTTTATAATTTTTTCCTTAGTTTTATTGTTTAATGTCACTGTAGTTTGCCCCCCTTACTATAGCTTATTCAACTTTTATAATGAAATTATAGCACTTTCAAAAAAATTAATCAATTATTTTAAATCTGTAATTATAAAAATTATAGATATTATATTATAATATAAAGTAATATTTACTATATATAGATTGTAAAATTATAATATATTTATTTTTAATATAAAATTAAAATCAAAAGTTAAAACATTTGTAACTTTTGATTTTAGAAGATATATTATATTTTTTTATTTTCTTTTACTAGGAAATAATAGATAATTATATTGCATAATGACAATGCTGAAGTAATATAGAAAGGTGTAACGAATAATTCAAGACTCAATCTTTCCAGTAGTTTAGTTAATATTAAAGGTGTTAATATTACCCCTATATTACCTGCAGTAAGTGCCATACTGATAGAAAAGTTTATATGTTCTTTTCTGAAGTTTTTTGATATGTAATAGAATATATAAGACATAGTTCCTACAAAGCTAGCTCCTATCAATGTGGACGCTATGAATAATACAATAATATTTGTTGTTATTGTGAATATAAAGTTTCCAAAAATCATGAACGATATCATAATTAATAGTGTTTTATCACCGAAATATTTTATAAATTTTCCGAAAAGAAAACCACTTAATATTCCACTTAAAGCAAGTATAGTTAATAAATTGCTAGAAGTTGTAGTAGCCAATCCGTGTTTGGTTACTAATAGAGTAGGTATTTTAATTGTAACACCTATATAACTAATACCTACTAAAAAAGTTGCTAACATAGTAAGTATATTTTTTTTGTTGAATATAAAGTTATTTTTAAATGTTTTTGCTTCTTCTTTTTTATTAGGAACATAATTATTAAACATAAAAAATACAGGAATGACTAATAAATATACTAAAAACGCATAATTAGGACCGAATATAATAGCATATCCAGATATAAAAGTTGTTAATGCTTTTCCTATGTTTAAGAAAGCAGTTCTATATCCTATCATGTTATCACGCTCATAGCCATAATAGTAATCACTAATAATACTTATAGATATAGAATTGTATAGACCTATACCTATCCCTAGTAGTAATCTACAAATAAATACAATTGTAAAGTTTGCTGAAAAGAATGATACTATACCTGATACGAATATTAATGATAAACCTATTAATGTAGTATACTTTTTTCCTATTGTAGCTACAATAAAATTACTAAGGACTACAAAGATTGTAATCATTAATGCAGGTATTGTTACCAGACTTTCAACAGAAGCAAGACCTAATTTTTCGTTATTGTTATGATATAGTTCATAAAGTTTTGGTATTGCTGGTGCTATTGCTAAATGCGACATTAAAAATATTGATATTGATAATATTGCAATTTTTAAATTTTTTTGCTGAGGCATAAAAATCTCCTTTGTATATTTAATTACATTATAGATTACATTCAAAATATATATAGGTCAAGTAATTAAACTTGATTTTTAATGTGTATTATATAAGTT